>CAYUDI010000040.1:0-15910 GCA_964443585.1 uncultured Bifidobacterium sp. | reverse complement strand
CGCTGGTGGCTTCTATCAGTGTATCGCCAGGTTTAATCTCACCGCGCTCTTCTGCGTGTTTGATCATAGACAGTGCCGGCCTATCCTTTACAGAACCTGCAGGGTTATTACCCTCCATTTTTCCAAGAACGATGTTGTTGCGGCGAGCAGACTCTTGACCAGGCAACCGCTTTAACTGCACCAGCGGAGTGTTACCGACTAAATCCTCGATAGATGGAAAAGGCATGTTGATAGTTATCCGTAATGACAAGGACTAAAACCCCCATTTTAATCCTTGTCACGCTCTCAGGCAGACGACACTTAATCTGCCTGTGTCACTGCTCAGCACGGTGACCCAGCAGCGACCCAATTTCGCTTATCGGAAAAGATCAGGGTTTTTGCCCACTGCCCTTGCTGGACTCAGCTGTTAGTTTGGCAGGTTTGGCTGGCTTGTCCACAGTCGTTGACGGATTGCGTGGCTGGCCATTCACAACCAGCCCAGCTGCAGAGAGCTTGACTGAATTACGCTCGCCTATACCGCGCACGCGCTGCTCAAGATCAGGCCAATCCTTGAAATTACCATTTTTTTTACGCTCTTCAAGTATGGCGCGTGAAGTTGCAGGCCCTATTCCTGCAATGCCATCCAGAGCCGCCTGATCTGCAGTATTTATCTCAACAGCTGCATAAGCCATTGGCAGCATGAACATCGACAATAAAGTAACCACCAATAGCACTAATTTTTTCAACATGAAGCTTCTCCATTAAAGTTTATTGAATGGCACCACCAAAAAATTAGCAGCGCCTAACGAATTAAACGTCAATAAAGTAGCGGTATTGATTAAAGAAGTTATGATTAATTCGCATGGTGCGAATTAACAAGGGATGGTTCGATAAGCGAGACAATTAAACGCTTAAATAGAGATTTTTATGCTTGATTGATGACGGATAGCTCTTCGCTACGCCGCGGAGCGTAGCTCTCCCACTGACTGCAGCCTGGACATTGCCAGTAAAACTGCTTGGCCTTAAAACCGCAGTGATTACAGCGATAGCGTGCAAGTTTTTGCGCATAGCCACCCACCAAACTTTTCATCAGCGAGAGCTCTGCTCGACCTTCCGGAGGTGCATCCATTAAACGGGCCTCAATTAATTTATCGAGTCCAAGTAGCGTGGGGGTACGACGTAACTCATCACTGACCAATTGTGTTGCGCTCATAGCGCCATCGAGTTCAAGGACAGCCTGAAAGACAACTTCTAGTAAATCAATCGACGGCGCCTCTGACAAATAGGTTTTTAAAAGATTGGCGCCCTCGCGTGTGCGACCAACAGAACGGTATCCCGTCATCAGACGCTGAGCCACGAGGGCTACATGAGGAACGCTCTGTTGTTCGACCCGGCGCCAAGCCTCAAGAGCTGCCTCTGCATCACCCTTGGCCATCAGCGCATCGCCTATGAGCATCATAGCTCTGACATTATTGCGATCATGGTTCAAGGCTTTTTCCAACGTCAGCAACGCAGCATCGGCATTAATGTGTACGAGTTCATCCTGGGCTATTTCACAATGAAACTGAGCTATCTCTTTTTGGTAGGCGCCTGCGCCAGACATTTGTAAAGCTAATGCTGCTTCTATTGCACGCTTCCATTCTTTTTCACGCTGATAAATTTCAAGTAACGCTCGACTGGCTTGATTTGCGTAGTGTGTGCCGGCGAGTTGATGAAAGGTTTCTTCTGCACGATCGAGCAAGCCGGCTTTTAAAAAATCCTGCCCTAGTTCAAAACGAGCCTTACCCACGGTCTCGTTAGATAAATCTGGCCTAGCGAGTAAATTTTGATGCACCCGAACAGCACGCTCTATGTCTCCCCGCTGACGAAATAAACTTCCCAGTGCAAAATGCAGTTCCGCTGTTTCAGGATCTAAACGCGCGATATCAACAAAGATCTCTATCGCTTTATCAGGATCTTCATCAAGAAGTGCGTTAAGACCTTTGTAGTAATTTCTAGGCAGGCTACGTGATTCATTGATCACATGACGAATGTCGATACGCGCTGCAATCCACCCGAGCGCGAAAAAAAGAGGAATGCCAAGCAGCCACCAAGTTTCGAATTCCATAGAGAGAATTTATCCGGCTTGGCAGGTCATAGGCCTACCTGTTCAATAATATGTTCTGGCGGCGGAGGTTGATCGCGTACCTGCGCCGCGGAGGAAGCCTCTTTTTTCTGATCGTTTATTTCTTTTTTGTAGCGCGCCAATTCGCGACGGTATCGTAATACGGTAGTAATCATCGCCAACACACCCATCACCACACCTACGATGAAAAAGGTCAGCAGGAGAATAATTAAAGGTGAGCGGGTCTGGCTACCCCAGAAAAAATGGAGTACAACCTCGTCAGTATTTTTCAACGCAAAGTCGAAAAATACGACAAAGAGAATTAAGGCTAATAATCGTATGAGTAGCTTCATGGGGAAAACACTTGTAGACCATGCTTTCGTGATGTTGCCAGATTGTACGCGAAAAGAATTCAGCGTCTGCACCGGCGCGACAAGCAGACATAAAAAAACGGCACCCGAAGGTGCCGTTTTAACTCGAAGATAGCCAGCTCAGTCATCTTTGATGGGCTGACCCACCATAGCATCGACCCGTTCCCGCAATTCCTTGCCCGGCTTAAAATGAGGAACCCGTTTTTCAGGAACCATCACCGTATCACCGGATTTGGGATTACGACCTATCCGAGGTGGACGACTATTCAATGCAAAACTGCCAAAGCCGCGGATTTCTATGCGCTGCCCTGCTGATAACGCATCCGTCATCGCATCGAGCAAGGTCTTCACCGCAAAATCCGCATCCTTGGCTACCAGTTGCGGATACCGCTCGGCCAGACGGGAAATCAGCTCCGATTTTGTCATCAGAGTGCTTCCTGTCAGGACTTGGTATCGAGCTTGGCTTTCAACAGTGCGCCGAGACTTGTTGTACCTGAAGAAGCCGAAGTATCTGTCGACATTTTCTGCATGGCTTCCTGAGTTTCAACATTGTCTTTCGCTTTAATCGACAGCTGTATACCGCGAGCTTTACGATCTACGCTCAAAACAATCGCCTCTACCTCATCACCCACTTTAAGGAGAGTTCCTGCGTCTTCAACACGGTCACGTGAAATCTCGGAAGCGCGCAGATAGCCCTCGACCTCATCGGCTAACTGAATGACTGCACCCTTAGGCTCGACTGATTTAACAACACCCGTAACCAATGCACCTTTGTCATTCATTGCGCAATAGTTATTGAATGGATCGCCTTCAAGCTGTTTGACGCCCAACGACACACGCTCACGCTCGACGTCGATAGCCAACACTACTGCTTCCAGATCGTCACCTTTCTTGAAACGACGAACCGCTTCTTCACCTGTTTCAGTCCAGGACAAATCGGACAGATGGACCAAGCCATCGATGTTACCTGGCAGACCAATGAAGACACCAAAGTCGGTGATGGATTTGATCGCGCCAGATACTTTGTCGCCCTTCTTGTGCGACATCGCAAAATCATCCCAAGGATTGGCTTTGCACTGTTTCATGCCCAAGCTAATACGGCGACGCTCTTCGTCAATCTCAAGCACCATAACTTCAACTTCATCGCCGAGCTGCACAACTTTCGAAGGAGCGACGTTTTTGTTTGTCCAGTCCATCTCAGAAACGTGCACCAAACCTTCTATGCCCTGCTCGACTTCAACGAACGCGCCGTAGTCGGTAAGGTTAGTGACCTTGCCAAACAAGCGCGTACCCTGCGGATAACGACGTGACAAGCCTGTCCATGGATCATCGCCCAATTGCTTCACACCTAGCGAAACACGATTTTTTTCCTGATCGTACTTGAGTACTTTAGCGGTGATCTCTTGACCCACAGCCAATACTTCAGATGGATGACGTACGCGACGCCATGCCAGATCGGTGATGTGTAACAAACCATCGATACCGCCCAAATCAACGAATGCGCCGTAGTCAGTAATATTTTTAACGATACCTGTAACAATGGTGCCTTCTTTCAGCGTTTCCATCAGCTTGGCGCGCTCTTCACCCATAGAGGCTTCGATCACTGCACGGCGTGAGAGCACAACGTTGTTACGCTTGCGGTCCAGCTTGATGACGCGGAATTCCATGGTCTTGCCTTCGAAAGGCGTCGTATCTTTGACCGGACGGGTATCCACTAATGAACCTGGCAAGAAAGCGCGGATGCCGTTGGTAAGAACAGTGAGTCCACCTTTGACTTTGCCGCTGACAGTTCCGGTAACCAGTTCGCCAGACTCCATGGCTTTTTCGAGCGAGAGCCAGGATGCGAGACGCTTAGCTTTGTCGCGCGACAAAATGGTGTCACCAAAACCATTTTCGAGAGATTCGATAGCAACGCTGACGAAATCGCCAATATTGACTTCGAGCTCGCCGTTATCATTTTTAAATTCTTCGATCGGTATAAACGCTTCGGACTTCAGTCCGGCGTTAACGATCACAAAGTTGTGGTCAAGGCGAACAACTTCCGCCGAAATGACCTCGCCCGAACGCATATCCTGGCGCGACAGGGATTCTTCAAATAGAGCGGCAAAACTTTCCATGCCGGAGGATGCGGGGGTTTGAGTAGCTATAGACATAGTTTAGAAAAGTTAACCATGCACGGCGGAATTGCCACGTATGGGTTAGGTTGATTGATACCTCGCCTAGCATTGCGCTTAGCGGGGCGCCAGAACTACAAACTACTTACGTATTTCAGTGATGCAGGTTGTTATACCAACCCAACACCTGCTCAACTGCCTGATCTATGCTCATGTGAGATGTATCGAGTAGCTTCGCTCCTTCAGCCGGTTTTAGCGGAGCAATGGCGCGCTGAGTATCCCGCTCATCACGCTCTCGCAAATCCTGCAAAAGGGGAGCCATACTAGCAGAAAAACCTTTGTCAATCAATTGCTTATAGCGTCTTTCAGCTCGCGCCTCGACACTCGCCGTAAGGAATACCTTGAGCATGGCATCTGGAAAAATAACCGTGCCCATATCGCGCCCATCAGCCACTAATCCGGGCATGCGCCGAAAGTCGTGCTGCAGCATGACCAGAGCACTGCGAACTTTAGCTAAAGTGGCAATTTTTGAAGCGGCCACACCCACAGCCTCGGCTCGAATATTGTCAGATACTTCACGCCCTGAGAGCAGTATGCGCTCACCTTCAAAACGAATATCAAGCTTGTTTGCCAGCTGAGCCAATGCGGATTCATCGGTTAAATCAACGCCAGCCTCGAGTGCTGAAAGCGCTGTGAGTCGGTACAGCGCACCGGAATCGAGCAAACCAAAACCCAAGTGACTTGCCACTCGACTTGCGACAGTCCCTTTACCCGAAGCGGTGGGGCCATCAATGGTGATAACGGGAATCGACGATTCCATTCCTATACCCGCTGCACGATACTGGCAAGTGCTTCGAAATAATCTGGAAATGTCTTGGCCACGCACTTGGGATCATTGATGCGCACTTGGGTCCCTTCACGCGCAGCACCGGTTAGTGAGGCCAGCGAAAAACACATCGCCATGCGGTGGTCATCATAGGTATCGATGGTAGCTGGGTCGAGCACGATAGGAGGCGTCACGCGCAGGTAATCTTCGCCCTCTTCAATTAACGCACCCAACTTACGAAGCTCGGTTGCCATCGCAGATAGGCGATCCGTTTCTTTGACTCGCCAGCTGGCGATATTACGCAACATGCTGGTGCCATCGGCATATAAAGCAGCGACAGCAATTGTCATGGCGGCATCGGGTATGTGATTGAAATCAGCATCAATAGCTTTCAGCACACCGTTTGAGCTAGCCTCTATCCAATTTTCGCCCATGGTGATTTTTGCGCCCATTTGCTCAAGCGCTTCAACAAAACGCACATCACCTTGAATACTCGATTTTCCTACACCCTCAACTCGTACCGGCCCACCAGTAATTGCGCCCGCGGCTAAAAAATACGACGCCGACGATGCATCACCTTCCACATGAATCACTCCTGGGCTTTGGTACTGCTGCCCAGGTTGTATAGTGAAAGCAGACCATCCCTCACCCTCTGGCTTTACGCCAAATCGTTGCATGAGATTTAAGGTGATTTCTATGTAAGGCTTGGAAATCAATTCACCTATGACTTCTATACGCAGCGCTTTATCACGCGCTATTAATGGAGAAGCCATAAGCAACGATGTTAAAAACTGGCTCGATACATTACCGCGTACTTGTATATTTTCAGGATGCAAATTACCGCGCACTATGTGCAGCGGTGGAAAACCTGGATTACCAGTGTAGCTAATGCGAGCGCCTGCAGCATTGAGTGCATCGACCAAATCACCGATGGGGCGTTCATGCATACGCGCGACACCATGGATAGTGTAATCACCGCCCATAGCTGCTAATGCTGCTGTCAGCGGACGTATCGCCGTACCGGCATTCCCCATAAATAAATCAGCCGAATGTTTAGGAAAGGCACCGCCCGCACCTTCAACTGAAAAATCCTGAGACTCTCCATGCTGTTGCCAATGTACGCCCAGTTTTTGTAGCGCCATGAGCATGACATGCGTATCGTCAGAGGCTAACAATGATTTTATTTCTGTCCTGCCTTGAGCCATCGCAGCAAGTAATAAGGTACGGTTAGAAATACTTTTTGAGCCAGGCAAACGAACCGTACCGTGCGCAGCAGCAGCTGGTTTGAGATCAAGGTGATGAGGATAATGTTTCATATGTCAGTCTCCACCTTGTTCATGAGGACGCTGTTGTTCTGCAGCTTCTATGGCGGTAATCCAACTCTGCCTTGCATCGCGCGCGCGCGTAAAAATCGCCTCTATGCCAACGCTATCTTCTTGAGTAAGTAATTTGCGCAAATGCGTTCCTTGATCTATGTACGAATCGAGTTCATTCAATAAGGCAGCGCGATTGGCCAAGGCAATATCACGCCACATCTCGGGTGATGAACCTGCAATGCGCGTGAAATCTCGAAATCCACTTGCAGCATAGTGAAAAAGAGTGTCTGCGTTAGGACGAGCTGCAATATCATCAACTAAGGCATATGCCAGCAAGTGAGGTAAATGACTCACCGCTGCAAACACGGCATCGTGTTCAGCCGCATCAAGTTGATGAATCAATGCACCGCACTGCCGCCATGCATTAGCAACTTTTGTTATAACTTCAGGAGTGTTTTCCTGTAGTGGGGTGAGAATAACTTTTTTGCCCACATACAAACCGCTTAACGCAGCTTCAGGGCCATTTTGCTCGCGCCCTGCAATGGGATGCGCCGGCACAAACTGTGAAATCTTATTGCCAAGTGCATGCCTGGCTGCTATCACTACATCCGACTTGGTACTGCCAGCATCCGTCACCACTGTTTCAGAAGACAAATGCGGAGCGATTGCAGACAGCAGAGCACCTGTTTGTGCCACCGGTGCTGCAATAAGAATGAGATCAGCACCCGTTACGGCTTGTTGGGTCGTTTCAGCGATGCTGTCGATCAAACCAAGTGATTTGGCGCGCTCCAGTGTTTCACGCCGGCGACCGACTCCCATCACTTCAACCACGACACCTCGCTGCTTGAGTGCGAGCGCAAACGATCCACCAATCAGACCCACACCAAAAATGGCAATTTTTTTCAGTGCGGTTGGTTTACTCACTGTGTTCTCATTCACGCTCAAACGAGTATCGCCTCAAGCGCTGTAAGAAACGCTGCATTTTCTTCTGGTAATCCTATCGATACACGTAGCCATTGCGGCAAACCGTAATTACCTACTGGACGAACAATGATGCCCTTTTTGAGCAACGCCAAATTTACACGGGCGCCCGCACCATCATCGTGACCTGCACGGAACATAACAAAGTTACCCGATGACGGCAGATACTCAATCTTCATTGCATCAAATGCCGACGTCAGTTGCAGATAGCCTTGCGCATTAACCTCAGCGCTTTTTTTGAGATAAGCCGTGTCGTTTAATGTGGCAATCGCTGCTGCCTGAGCCAACGAATTGACATTAAAAGGCTGACGCAAACGATTAAGCAAATCAGTCAGTGCAGGCTGTGCAATTCCAAAACCAATACGCAGACCAGCCAGACCATACGCTTTAGAAAAACTGCGCGAAACTATCACATTGGGGTAATGCGGCACCCAGCGCAACGAATCATAACGCTGAGAATCAGAGAGATATTCTGTATAGGCTTCATCCAGGACCACCACGACCGAGGGTGGGACCGATTGTATGAATGAATGAATCTTCTCAGCGTCAATAAACGTACCGGTTGGGTTATTTGGGTTAGCGACAAATACCAAGCGCGTTTCATTGGTGATGGCTGCTCGCATAGCATCCAAATCATGACCGTAGTTCAAAGCAGGCACCACGATTGCCTTGGCACCCACTGCCTGCGTCGCTAATGGATACACCGCAAAAGAAAATTCTGAATACACCACTGACTGACCCGGTGACACTAAGGAACGCGCAGCTAATTCAAGTATGTCGTTACTGCCATTGCCTAAGGTAATAGTATCGGTAGGTACAGCAAATTTTTGCTAATGGCCGCTTTGAGATCAAACCCATTGGAATCGGGATAACGCGCCAACTCAGCTAGCGCAGCCATCATCGCTACCCTTGCACTTTCGGGCAGCCCCAGTGGATTTTCATTGGACGCCAGCTTTACGATGCTGGATTCATCTAAACCGAATTCTCGCGCCACTTCGGAAATAGGTTTACCACCTTGATAAGGGGCAATTGCACGAACGTAATCAGGACCGAAATTCATAAGCTTTAAATAAAAATCAGGAGGCGCGTGGATAGGATCCCAGCAATTTGAAAAAAGCTGCCTGCGTCTGCAGCTCGGCTAAAGCCTTCGAAACTGTCGGATCAGTGGCATGACCCAGAATATCGACATAAAAATAATAATCCCAACGGCCTGTTCTGGCAGGTCGCGATTCAAATCGCGTCATGGATACTCCATGCTTGGCAAGCGGGGCGAGTAACTCGTACACGGCTCCCGACTTGTTTGGAACGGATAAAACTATGGAGGTTTGATCTTTGCCAGATGCCGAAGGTATTAACCGACCTATCACTACAAAGCGTGTACGGTTGTGCGGATCATCTTGTATGTGCGCATGAACGATCGACAAACCATACCGTTTCGAGGCCATCTCGCCTGCAATGGCCGCCGTATGATTGTCATCGCTCGCCATTTTTGCGGCTTCACCATTAGAAGCGACTGCTTGCCGTTCTATGGTTGGGTAGTGTTCATTCAACCACAACTGGCACTGTGCCAGCGCCTGAGAATGTGCGCAAATACGTTTAATACCCTCCATGCTGCCGGAACGTGTCATCAAACTATGATGCACTGGAAGAGCAACTTCACCGCTAATAGAGAGCGTCGTTTGCAGCAGTAAATCAAGTGTGCGATTGATGGTGCCTTCGGTAGAATTTTCTACCGGCACTACGCCAAATTCAGCAGTACCTGCTTCGACTGAACGAAATACTTCATCGATCGAAATGCAGGGCAATTCCGCGACTGCCTGACCAAATTGCTGCCATACGGCCTGTTCGCTGTAGGTGCCCAATGGACCAAGAAAAGCGACCGTAGCGCGGTTTTCGAGCGCACGACAGGCCGACATCACCTCACGAAAAATAGCTTGTAAATCAGATGAGTTCAGCGGCCCAGGATTGTTTTGAGCTACACGCGCTAAGACCTGTGCTTCGCGTTCAGGCCGGAACACAGGGGCATTCGTTTCTGCTTTCACGTGACCCACTTGCTGAGCGACTTTTGCGCGCTCATTTAGCAAAGTCAGTAACTGTGCATCCAGAGCGTCTATTTGCTCACGCAGAGGTTTGAGTTTGTCATCACTCATGGCTTGTTGCCTTTGTTTTTTCTTTATCGGCCAATGAACTACCGTCTAGGGTAGTTCAAATCAGCTCGCGTCAACCTCATCCGAACCGACATCATCTTCAGCATCACTCTCAGCAATACGCTGCAGGCCAGATAATCGGGTTCCATCTTCAACAGCAATCAAGGTCACGCCCTGAGTCGCACGTCCCATTTCACGAATTTCTGACACACGAGTACGTATCAGTACGCCTCCGGTGGTAATCATCATGATTTCGTCGGTAGATTCAACCAGCGTTGCTGCTACCACTTTGCCATTGCGCTCACTTGTCTGTATGGCGATCATACCTTTGGTACCACGGCCATGCCGGGTGTACTCTGTGATCGGGGTACGCTTACCGTAACCGTTCTCGGTTGCTGTCAAAACCGACTGCTGCTCATTTTGCGCAACCAGCATGGCAATCACTAGTTGACCTTCTTCTAAATTCATACCGCGCACGCCGCGTGCTGTACGACCCATAGGACGCACATCACTTTCATCAAAACGTACCGCCTTACCAGAATCTGAAAACAACATCACATCGTTGCCACCATTGGTTAATGAGGCACCAATCAGAAAATCGCCGTCATCCAAATCAACCGCAATAATGCCGGCTTTACGAGGATTACTGAAATCCGAAAGCGAGGTCTTTTTTACGACGCCGTGCGATGTCGCCATGAACACGTAACGGTCTTCGGGAAATTTACTGTCTTCACCAAAGAGTGGCAACACAACGGTAACTTTCTCGCCTTCCTGCAGCGGGAACATATTGACTATGGGTTTGCCGCGCGAAGTTCGTGAGCCCTGGGGTACTTCCCATACTTTGAGCCAGTACATTCGGCCCCGATTAGAGAAGCACAATATGTAATCGTGAGTATTGGCGATGAAGAGTTGTTCTATCCAATCATCATCCTTGGTGCCAGCAGCCTGTTTGCCGCGACCACCACGTTTCTGCGCACGGTATTCCGATAACGGCTGCGATTTCATATAGCCAGAATGCGAAAGCGTCACAACCATATCTTGCGGTGTGATCAGATCTTCTGTTCCTAGATCAGTCGCGTTGATTTCTATGGCAGAGCGACGTTTATCTTTGTTGCCCTCGCCATATTCATTGCGAGCAGCGACCAACTCGTCACCAATAATGGTGGTAACGCGCTCAGGACGACCTAAAATATCAAGCAAATCGGCTATTTGCTCCATCACTTCTTTGTATTCATTGACGATCTTGTCTTGCTCAAGGCCCGTTAAGCGTTGCAGGCGCATCTGCAAAATTTCCTGCGCCTGATCATCCGATAGTTTGTACATACCATCGGATTGCAAACCATAATGTCGCGGAAGATTTTCCGGCCGGAAGGCTTCGATTCCACTTGCGTTCTCAGCGCCGGTACGCGCCAGCATTTCGCGTACCACCGACGAATCCCATGAACGCGACATCAATTCAGCTTTGGCCACTGGCGGAGTAGGTGCTGCTTTGATTAGCGCGATAAATTCATCAATATTTGCCAGCGCCACTGCCAAACCCTCAAGCACATGCCCACGATCTCGTGCCTTGCGTAATTCAAATACAGTGCGGCGCGTTACAACTTCGCGACGATGCGAAAGGAAGCATTCCAGCATCTGCTTCAAATTAAGTAGCTTGGGTTGTCCATCGACCAAAGCCACCATGTTCATACCAAAGGTGTCTTGTAGCTGTGTTTGCTTGTACAGATTATTGAGAACAACTTCAGCGACTTCGCCACGCTTGAGCTCAATGACTACACGCATGCCTGATTTGTCGGATTCATCACGAATATCGGAAATACCGTCTAATTTTTTATCACGTACGAGTTCAGCTATGCGCTCAAGCAAGGATTTTTTGTTTACTTGGTAAGGCAGCTCGTCAACAATGACAGAGGATCGGCCATCACGCATCTCTTCAAAATGAGTCAGGGCACGCATAACAACGCGACCTCGTCCAGTACGATAACCATCGCGTACACCAGATACGCCATAAATAATTCCGGCCGTTGGGAAATCGGGCGCAGGAATTATTTCTATCAGCTCATCAACCGTACATTGCGGTGTGCTCAGCACATGCAAAGCACCATTAATCACCTCGGTAATGTTGTGAGGAGGAATATTGGTGGCCATGCCAACGGCAATTCCAGAGGAGCCATTGATAAGCAAGTTAGGAATTCGTGTGGGCAGTACCGACGGCTCTTTTTCTTTGCCATCGTAGTTTGGTACAAAATTGACTGTGTCTTTGTCGATATCGGCGAGCAGTTCGCTGGCGATTTTATCGAGACGGCACTCGGTGTAACGCATCGCAGCAGCGTTGTCGCCATCAATTGAACCGAAATTACCCTGTCCATCGACTAGGGTATAGCGCAGTGAAAAATCCTGCGCCATACGCACCAGAGTGTCGTAGATCGCCTGATCGCCATGCGGGTGATATTTACCCATGACTTCGCCCACAACACGAGCGCATTTAACGTACGGACGGTTCCAGACATTATTGGTTTCGTGCATCGCAAATAGAACTCGGCGATGCACTGGTTTTAGACCATCTCTGACATCGGGCAAGGCGCGACCCACGATCACGCTCATGGCGTAATCGAGGTAGCTCTTGCGCATCTCTTCTTCGAGGGAAATCGGTATGGTCTCTTTGGCGAACTGATCCATTGGCAGGCTGATAATTTGAAAAAAACGAACGGACTATTTTATGAAAACACAAGGAAAATCGTGTGTTTGCACTCGTGGTGTTGAGCAGGTTTAACCGCTTACTTCTTAACCCTAAATTTTACCACGCCGACCCTCTTGAAAGAATAAAACACGTAACTAAAACCATCCTGCGTCGTCTAAGGTTTAGGAAGCTCTAGTCTGTCATTTGATGCGCACCAAAACTATGCTGGCTGCGACTGTCAGACTAACCGGATTAATTTTTTCGCAGCACGCATATGGTAAGGAGACATACCCATGAGCCCGCGTTCACCTATCTTTTTGATATTAAGTTTGTTCACTATTTCAGCTGCAAATGCAGGCGATGATGCGGGTTTGCCCACTAGCCCATTAAATAAGGCAGGTTATTTAACTAATTCCGATGGCATAGTAATCAGAGGCGGTAATGGAGAGTGTTGGCGTGCAGGGCTGTGGACCCCTGCGCTGGCGACGCTAGTCGGTTGTGACGGAGTGCTGGCGAAGGCTACAGCGATTACATCACCCGCAATTGCTACAGAGGTAGTACCCGTTATTACTGAAGCCGCCGTGGAGTCCCCCGCTGAGCAAGCGACATATGCGGCGGATACTCAAACTGAGGCAGAGACTGAGGCTGAAAAAATCAGTTTTGATACAGACACACTGTTTGATTTTGACAAGGCCGCATTAAAAGCCGAAGGAAGGCAGCGGCTAGATCTTCTCGCATCGCGACTGATGGACAAGGTGGTTCAGGTGGTGGTTGCTTTGGGCCACACAGACTCGATTGGTAGTCAAGCTTATAACCAACAACTGTCAGAAAAACGCGCAAAGGCTGTCGCCGACTACCTCAACGGCAAAGGCATACCCAGCGAGAAAATCTTCACCGAGGGCCGAGGGGCTTCTCAGCCTATCGCCAGCAACTCAAACGAAGCGGGACGCGCCATGAATAGGCGTGTGGAGATAGAAGTGGTAGCTGTTCGCGCCAAGGAATGAGTGAATAACCATGTGCCCAGCTGGATCAGGGCGTAGCAAGCGCATGAGCTGGCTTGATGAGCCTGGAGGCCTAGAATGGCAGTCTATAAGGCCGAAAATATGCTTAAACATTATTTGTTGTTTATTTTATTAGTGTCAATAACTCACTAAATTGGCAGACTTCTTGGGCAAATACTAACGAAAAGCAGTAAAATATGACCTAATTCGACATCTGGCTTTGCAGGTGAGACTTCCTCAGCCACGTTAGGCGAATTCAGCTCAACCAACACAGGAACCACAATGAAACGCAACTTGCGAAATTTAGCCATTCTTATCGCGCTTTCTTCAATTAGCGCGCTCGCCTTCGCTGCTGACAAGGCGCCAAAAAAAGGGTATTTGACTGATTCAGCCAATGACGTAGTCAAAAGCAATTTTGGTCTTTGCTGGCATACAGGCTTTTGGACTCCGGCCGATGCTATCGATGGTTGTGATGGCATGTTGAAAAAAGCTGCAGCTGTGCCGCTAGTTACGCCGCTACCAGCTCCGACACCCGAACCCTATGTCGATACACCACTCTCATCTGACAATTCTTCTGCTGCGGCACCCGCAGCGGCACCCGCAGCTGCAGCAGCACCCTCCGCAGCTGCAACTACTGCACCCTCCCCAGCTGCTGCTGTAGCTCCTTCGTCAGAAAAGGTCACATTCGAAGCTGATACTTTCTTCGATTTTGATAAGTCAGTGCTCAAGCCTGCTGGCAAATCCAAACTGAGCGACTTAGCTTCCAAGCTCCAAGGCATCGATATAGAAGTCGTGGTCGCCACCGGCCATACGGACTCAGTCGGATCTGACTCATACAACATGAAGCTGTCTCTGCGCCGTGCCAACGCGGTGAAGGCTTTCCTGGTATCCAAAGGCATCCCCGCGGATCGCATTTTTACTGCTGGCAAAGGCGAGACAACACCCGTCGCGAGCAACAAAACACGTGAAGGCCGCGCACAAAATCGTCGCGTTGAAGTCGAAGTAGTAGGTTTACGCAAAAAATAAGTCATAGTCCTCGCCTGTAGATGCTTCAACTAGCCCCCGCTCGCGGGGGCTTTTTATTGGCTGTCGTAGCCAGTTAGCGGCTTTCAGCTATCATGTGGACATGAATGCCGATCCTCTCGAACTACAGAAATTCAGTGAACTCGCCCACCGCTGGTGGGACCCCACTTCAGAATTTCGTCCACTGCATGAAATTAACCCGCTCCGCTTGGAATGGATAAACGCACTTGCACCACTTAGCGGCAAACGCGTTTTGGATGTGGGCTGCGGAGGCGGCATCCTTGCTGAAGCCATTGCTAAAAAAGGGGCTACGGTCAAAGGTATTGACCTTTCAGAAAAAGCACTCAAAGTTGCTGATCTTCACAGCTTGGAGTCAGGAGTAGGCGTAGATTATGAATTGATAGCCTCCGAAGATTTAGCCGCTCGTGAACCTGGTCAGTACGATGTTGTTACATGCATGGAAATGCTCGAGCACGTACCCGATCCTTCGGCCGTCGTACAAGCCTGTGCAACACTAGTAAAACCTGGTGGACAAGTATTTTTCTCTACCCTAAATCGCAATCCCAAATCCTACTTGTTTGCCATTATTGGCGCCGAGTACATGCTGCGTCTGCTGCCGCGTGGCACACATGATTACGCAAAATTCATCAAGCCGGCTGAGCTTTCGCAATACGCTCGCAATGCCCAGTTGGAAGTCCAAGGCCTCAAGGGCATGACCTACAACCCACTTACGAAAATCTACTCGCTCAATCAGGATACTGACGTTAACTATCTGATGGCCTGTGTCAAGCCCAACTGATAGCTTTTATTTATGCCCAAGTCGTTGTCACTACCGCGCGCTTTATTATTTGACCTTGATGGAACGCTAGCTGATACCGCTCCAGACCTCGCAGCAGCCGTCAACAAAATGCGCGCAGACCGCTCGCTCGATGAAACACCTTTTGACCTACTAAGGCCTCTCGCCTCTGCAGGTGCTCGCGGCTTAATTGGTGCCGCTTTCGGCATTCGTCCGGGTGATAGTTCGTACGAAGACATGCGTACAGAATTTTTAGCTAATTATGCTGATGCCATCGCACATCACACGGTACTGTTTGATGGCGTTATCCAATTACTAGAAGAAATTACTGAGCAAGGTTTGCAATGGGGCATAGTAACCAACAAGCCAGCACTCTATACCGATGCACTCATTCCAAAAATTGGATTGCAACATGCCGCCTGTGTTATCTCGGGCGACACCACGCCGCATGCCAAGCCCCATCCCGAGCCGCTGTTTGAGGCAGCACGCCAATTACAGATAGAACCGCAAGCGTGTTGGTATATCGGAGATGATCTTCGAGACATACAAGCCGGCAGAGCTGCAGGTATGCC
>CAYUDI010000039.1:10619-16085 GCA_964443585.1 uncultured Bifidobacterium sp. | reverse complement strand
TGGCTGACCACGTACCTACAATGACTACAGATCGCGATACTACCGGTGGAGTGCGTTGGCACTTACGCGCTTTTTGGAATCGCAAGCGGTGTCGACCAACGTCAGCGTTGATTGCTGATTGGCTCGATGGTGTTCAACCGGTATCGCGTGAGTTGCTGCTTATAGGAGGCAGTGCGGGTTGGATGATGTCATCGCGCTGGCTGCAGCGCTTTGAGCATATTCGGCTCATCGATATAGACCCCTATGCACCCACCTTATTTCGATGGAATCACGGACGCGCATTGAGCCTATCATCGACTCGACTTGAGTTCATGCAACGAGATGCAATGCGCGATCTGGATGCTATTTTGTTGGAGCATCCACGAGCGACGATTTTTTTCGATAATGTGCTCGGACAGCATGTGTATCGGGTACTCGAATTTGACAGAGCAGAGTACGAACTCAATCGCATTGCAGAGCGGCTATCGGGGCGTGATTGGGGCAGTGTGCATGATTTATTTTCAGGGCCGGTAGATTCAACTACGTTGCCCGCCAAGCCGGAGTTCTGGTTTGATTCTGTGCAGTCTGAGCACGGACCCAGCGTCGAGGGTATATCAGGTCTGGCCTTGCACAGTCGTTTAGCTGTGCAGGTAGGAGGCAAAGGTGAGTGGATGGATCATGCGACGTCAGGTATTTTTTCACTCGGCACGCCAACCCGTTTGATAGCCTGGCCTTTTTTGCCAGACTATGCCCACTGGTTGCAGGCAGGTTGGGTCCGACCTGATTCTTAAATTGACTAAAGCTCAGCATTGAAAGCCAGACGCCGTTTACCCGGTAGAATACCCTCAATAGTTTTACTGTCGCTTGATCATGAAGGGCCCTGGAATGAAATTTTCGTTTTTACTTACCTCTGCTGCACTGATGCTAGCTACCGCTGCGCAGGCTGGTGGCCCGCCTACTGAGTGGGGCTACATAGGTCCGAAAGGTGCCCGACAATGGGGGCAGCTGGATCCGTTATTCAAGACCTGTGCTACCGGCAAGCGTCAGTCGCCCATTAATCTGGATATAGCCGAGGTTGAAAAGGGAGGCCTCAAGCCTATTCCCTTCAGCTACAAAGCTGGGCCAGCTGATGTACTTCATAACGGACATACCCTACAAATTAATCTCGCCAATTCAGGTACTGCTCGTTTTGATGGTTTGGAGTACCGACTCGTTAATGTTCATTTTCATACGCCCAGCGAAGAAAAAATTAACAGCATGTTGTCGCACATGTCAGCACATTTTTTTCATCGTGCGGGTGATCTTAAATTAGCTGTTGTGGCTGTGATGTTTAAGCTGGGTAAAGAGAATATGGTACTCAAGGCGATGTTCGACAACATGCCTGACAAAGAAGGAAAAACATTTGCGTTAAAGACGTTTAACCCGGCCGAGTTGTTGCCAGCTGATCCCACCTATTTTTTCTATATGGGTTCGCTCACTGAGCCACCATGTACTGAGGATGTGAAGTGGTACGTCATGAAGACACCACTGGAGATTTCGTTTGCTCAACTCGACGCATTCAAAAAACTATTTCCCATGAATGCACGTCATACGCAAGCAGCCAATGGTCGCCGTGTTCAGATGTTAGTGCCGGAAGGTGAAAGCGCACCTGCTGCGAGTGGCACTAAAGCAGGTAACCATTAACAATGGAATAAAAATTCAGCAGCACTGTCACTAACCGCATAAGAAAACAGTTAGCCAGCGGGTGGCCCCCGCATTATGCGTATCGTTGGATGGTTAGATTTTATCCAGTGACTGATGCAAGCGTAGTAGCTTTTCTTTTAGTTCGGGGCGCGCATCGATCAGATCAGCATTGGTGGTGAGTTGACGGCCATGAAGCGCGTCATTTTCTTCTGGTGGTGCTCTTGTTGGTTCAGCAGGTAAAAACCAGTAGATGGCTGTGGAGACCAGGCTAATCATCAGCCACAATATCCAAATACTTCCTGCGGGTATGGCTTGTAACTGCGCCAGTGCGGAAAATTCGCTCAGCCAGTTACCCCAGCCTAATCTTAGCCACCATAGCAGGCTACCCTGGGATGCTGCTATCCATAGCGACACAGCAAAAAAGAGCAGCCAGTTCAGAGCAAGAAAGTAATACGAGCGACGGGCACTGTCTCGCATGCAGGCCTCAGGCCTTCAGTGCGGCGACTAGCTTGTCACTGAGTGATTCAGCAATTTGCATACGTAGTCGCGATGTTTCATGCACTTCCTGTTCGCTGCGATACGCTGAGGACACCAATTCCGAGGCCAGGTTACGTACGCTTTCGACTTCCAGAATCAGTGCCTGGATACGCTCTTCCAGCGCTTTTTTCTCTTGCAGCTTGGTGCCTATAAGTTTGATGGCCGTATGCACTTGCGACCAGGCCTGTAAGCGAGGATCATTGATCTGCAAGCTATCAAATACGTCTTGTATCGATTCGCCCAGATTCATCAGGGCTTCTGATGAAAACTGCTGCACCTCCGTGTCTTCCACGCGAGGTTCGACACGAATTTCTTTGCGCGCGTGATCATGCAAGGATACGACCTCGGCTGTTGCAGCTTCTGTCCAGCCAGCCTTAGGCTCGAAGCGCATCATGGTCGGTTTTGATGATGTTTTTGCCATAATCAAACCTTTCTTCAGAAAAATGTTGAATTATCGAAAAATGTTGATCTATACTTGCAGTTATATTATGGCAAAATTTCCCTCAAGGCAACACTTTTTGGGGAATGCTCCCAAAAATCAACGGCTTGCGAGAAAATCAGAGGATTACCATGAGCAAGGCACTTAAAATACTGATAACCAGCCAAAAGGGTGGTGTAGGTAAAAGTACGGTTTCAGCCAATTTGGCGGCTTATTTTTCTTACATATCAGGAAAGAAAACCTCGCTCATAGACTTCGACCATCAGGCAACGTCGGGCAAGTGGGTTAAAAAAGCCTACCCCATAGGCATTAACTGCCAAACAGTGGATTTGCCCAATGCCAAAGGTTCTGGGGTGGCTTTGCTTAAAGCCAAAGAAGCCCTGCGTAAATCGGTCGACGTAATGGAAGTAGTGATCGTCGACCTCACCTGGAATGATGTTCTTCCACCAGATTTTTTGTTTGAATTTGACCTGGTTTTAGTACCTAGTTCACTCTCACGCGTTGAATTAGACAGTACCCTCGCATTCGTTAATCGTTTCTCGTTTGTATTCAACTCGCGCATGCGCAATCCACCGAAGCTGGTAATTGTTCCTAGTCGTGTAGACAACTTAAATACCTACGAAGGTATCTTCTCCAAGTCGTTTAGTGCCGGGTTCTTCCTTTCGCCGCCAGTAATGTACAGCACGAGTGCAGGCGACTTCTTTGGAAATGAATTCTTCGTCATGACGAGTAATCAAGAGATACGTGAGAACTTCCTTGATTTCGGCCGTTCGATTGAGCAGCTTGGTCAGACCGAAGCCGATATACGCTCTACCTCCAAGCAGGCAAGCCTGACTCACAAAGTCAGCGGCTCCATATTGGATCGCTTTCGTGCCGTTCGTAACTCCACTCCTGAACCAGCTATACGCCCAGCCTCGAGCGAAAGTTCACCTTTGGGCATTGCTTCGCGTTCGCGAGTCAAGTCAGCCATACCCTCGTTTTTAATGATGGGCCGTGACAGCTAGTAGTTAACACGTGAATTAAACGCAGTTCATCCCGCCGCTTATTTTTTGTCTTCGCCACCAGGTGGCGGCGGTGGTGGTGGGGTTCCATAGAGCAGCGCGGCTACCCTCGGGTTTTCCGCCGCTATAGCCTCCAATAGCGAATCAACGATGACCGCCAACCCAGCGGAGTCGGCTGTACCCATCCACTGCGATCGATTATTTCGAATCATCAATAGCTGTTCAACCGAGCATTGCTTTGCACGCTGCTTAAGCCAGGTTTGTGCCTGAGCGCGACGCTTGATCACATCTTGCACATCCATACCAATGGCACGAAATTCAGCCACGACGCAAGGCGGGCCTTCTGGCTTGGCTGGTTTTGCTGCATCAGCATCAGCGCTTTTAGCAGCGCTATCTGGCGCGGTGGGAGGAGTTTTGTTTGCATCGTTCTTGGTCGGTGTAGCAGGGGGAGCAGCAACTGTCTTGTTGGCTGTCTCGGGTGGTTTTTTTGCATCGGCAGCAGTTACTGGTTTTGCTGCAGCAGGCTGCGCTTTTGGATCAGTATTTTTCCCATCGGCTGGTTTTGCAGCCACAGGTGCAGGTGTGGTTGCAGTCGCTGAATTAGCGGCTGATGCTGGATTAACTTTAGTGTCGGCTGGTTTTGCAGCGGCAGGCGGAGCAGTAGATGCCGCGGGTGTGTTTTGACCCTGCACCGAAGACATCGCCAGCATTAAAGTGAGTAAAACTGGCGTGGTGGATAAAACGCGCATGACTTTATCCTTTGGGTGTTTGGTCCTGATACAGGATGGTGATACTGATGCGGCGGTTGCGGGGATCGGCCGGGTTATTTGGAACGTAAGGTACCGTATCTGAAACACCCTCGATACGATAAAAACGACTGTCTGGCAGACCTGCTTCAGACAACAAACGGCGGGTTGCTTCGGCGCGCATGCCTGAGAGGGACCAATTGCTATTGACACCATCGTCATAGGCCAAGCTGTCGGTATGACCGCGCACGGCCACTTTGTTAGGCATGGCAGCGAGCGATTTTGCAACTTCTTTGATCAAGGTGAAGGCCTTTGCCTGCATCTTGTTGGTACCCAAACCAAACATAGAAAAATCGGCCTTGTCGATGATCTCTATACGTAAGCCATCTTTCTCGCGAACGAATTTCACCTGTTCTTTGATTTTCGATAGTTCCTTGTTCATCGACAGCTTTTCTTTGACTTCTTGTTCTAGCTTATCGAAATTTTTCTGATCGGTTTCGGCGGCAATTCGAGCCCGTTCTTCGGCAGAAATTTCTTCAGGATTTTTATCCTTGGTTTCGTCCTTAACTTTTCCATCGCCTTTCTGTGTGCCGGCCTCTGATCGTGGCGTCTCTCGGTGCAGAAAACTAGTGGTTTTACCTGCATAGGGCATAGCATCACTGTCCATAACAGAGAAGCCACCTATCAAGCCGCCCGGACCAGGGCGCTCACCCATAGCGACGGCGCTATGAGAAGTCGGTCGAAAATAATCAGCGATACTTTTTTTCTGGCTGTCATTCGTAGCACCCAACAGCCACATGAGCAGAAAAAACGCCATCATGGCCGTCATCATGTCGGCCAGCGCAATTTTCCAAGCGCCACCGTGAGCACCAGCATGGGCACCGTCAATTTTCTTCTTTTTGACAATAATAGGAGGGCCGGCCGGGGGGGCAGCCTCCTCATCCGGCACCACAGGTACGGCATCGGGATCAACGTATTCTTCCGGTGCTGCGTCTTCGGTTTCGGTATCTTTTGCGTCTTCGTCAGCCATCGCGCTTTCTCATACAGACTTGTCGGCTTATACATCGACTTCTGCCGATTA
>CAYUDI010000039.1:0-10609 GCA_964443585.1 uncultured Bifidobacterium sp. | reverse complement strand
AACATAATACCGCACATATTTCCACGGAGCATACTTTCCTAATGACTCGTTATCTCACTGCTGGCTTGCTGCTGACCTGTATTTTTTGCAGTTCGCTGGCCTATGCACAAAGCCCTGGTTCATCTGACGCCAATCCAGAGCTGGCCACCGCCAGTCGTGAGAAATCATTGGTTCGTTCGAAGCGATGGATGGCCGCTGCAGCCAATCCTCTGGCAACACAAGCAGGGAATCAGATTTTGCGCGAAGGTGGATCCGCCGTGGATGCTGCCATTGCCATGCAGCTGGTGCTGGCGCTGGTGGAGCCGCAATCTTCAGGTTTGGGAGGCGGGGCATTTCTGCTGACCTTCGACCCGTCCAACCGCCGTGTGCGCAGTTATGACGGTCGCGAAACCGCGCCTGCGGCAGCCGATGCCAACCGCTTTGTGCGCGATGGCAAAGCGCTGGCATTTGGTGCGGCGGTCAATAGCGGTCTGTCGGTTGGCACTCCAGGTGTGTTACGCATGTTAGAGCTGGCTCACCATCAGCAGGGACGATTGCCGTGGAAGCGATTGTTTCAACCAGCAATTGATTTAGCCACGCAGGGTTTTCCGGTATCAGCGCGACTGCATGCACAGATTGCTGGCAACCGCGAGCTGTTTGCACAGCTTTCAGCGCGTGATTATTTTTATCCGCAAGGCAAACCCGCACCGATAGGTTACGTGCTTAAAAATCCAGAACTCGCGGACGTACTCCAGCAGGTGGCTAAACTGGGGGTTACTGTTTTTTATCAGGGCGAAATTGCACAAGCGATCGTGGATGCAGTGCATGGTCACGCTCAAGCGGGCGACCTGAGTTTGGACGACTTAAAAAATTACAAGGCCAAGGAACGCAAGCCGGTTTGCAGCAATTACAAACAACACCAAGTGTGTGGAATGGGACCACCTTCCTCAGGTGGCATAGCAGTCTTGCAGATGCTAGGCATGCTCGAGCAGCACGGGCTAGATGACATGATGCCCATGTCGTTGGAGGCGGTTCATTATTTTTCCGAAGCGGGGCGCCTGGCGTATGCCGACCGCGATCGGTACATAGCAGATCCTGATTTTATTTCGGTGCCAGTCGAGGGCTTACTCGACAACCATTATTTGCGTGCGCGAGGTGCGCAGATTGATAGTCGCATCAGCATGGGCACGGCCTTACCAGGTGATGTGTTGACGCTCCTTAAGTCGCGCGGTGCAGATTCGGCTCGCGACTTACCATCGACCACGCATCTGGTTGCAGTCGATCGATACGGGCAGGGTGTGTCCATGACCAGTACGATAGAAGCGGAATTTGGTAGCAAGATTTTTGTTCGTGGTTTTTTACTAAACAACCAGCTGACCGATTTTTCATTAAAGCCCAAGGATACTTCTGGCCAGTGGGTTGCCAATCGTGTTGAGTCAGGCAAACGACCTCGTAGCACGATGGCTCCTGTCATCGTTACTAAAAACAATCGGCTGTATCTGTTGGCAGGCTCACCGGGTGGCAGTGCGATTGCTAATTTTGTCACCAAGACATTGATAGGCGTAATCGACTGGAAGCTCAACGTGTATGAAGCTATCAAATTACCCAACATGGGTAGTCGCAACCGTGACACGGAAATTGAACGAGGCACAGTGCTAGAAGCGCTGGCTCCGGCATTGCGTGAAAAAAATCACCGAGTGAACAGTTTTGCTATGCCCAGCGGTATTCAGGCCATCATGCGCGAGTCGGATGGTTTTTCTGGCGGTGCGGATCCTCGCCGAGAAGGCAGCGTTGCGGGTGAATGAGAACTGCTGCCCTATCGTGTTAACCGAAGTTTAGATTTCTATTTTGGTGCCCAGTTCTACGACACGATTAGGTGGTATTTTAAAAAAGTCGGACGGCTTGGCAGCGTTTTGCATCATCCACGCAAACAAACGCTCACGCCAGATCGCCATGCCGGGCAAGTTACTCGGCACGATAGTATCGCGCGCAAGGAAAAACGATGTGCCAGACAGCTCCAGTGTCATGCCTGTTTTTTGTTCTAACAGAGCCATCACGTGATTGATATCGGGTGTTTCTTTAAATCCGTGTACAGCACGCACAACAAAGATATTTCCAGCTAATTCTGTGACGGTGAGCCGTTCTTCATCGCGAACATAGGGCACATCCCAGATCGATAATTTTAAAAAGATCACGCGCTCATGCAGTACACGGTTGTGCTTTAAATTATGCAGCAGAGCCACGGGTACAAAATCAATATGCGCGGTAAGAAAAACCGAAGTGCCATCCACACGATGAGGAGGATGAGCCAGTAGCACTGAAACAAAGTCTTGCAAGCGTATAGAGTCTGCAACGACGCGTTCGCGCAGCAGACGCCGGCCTTTGTACCAGGTTGTTAGCAGCAGGAAGCAGATGGCGCCTAAACCCAGCGGGTACCAGCCGCCATCTTTCACTTTGATGAGATTGGCCGTCCAAAAAGAAAAATCAATAATGAAAAACAGAATTGCTAGCGTGAACACAAAAATCGGTTTGATTTTCCATTCGTTGTACATCACCACGGCCAGCATGGTGGTGGTGATCAACATGGTTGTTGTAACCGATATCCCATAGGCAGCGGCTAAGTTACCGGATTCTTTAAATTGAACGACGGTAAACATAACAAGTAACAGCAATGCCCAATTCACCATGGGCATGTAAATCTGACCGCGTTCAGTTTCCGAGGTGTGAAGAATTTCCATGCGTGGCAACAGGCCCAGCAATATGCCCTGATTGGCTAATGAAAAAGCCCCAGAGATAACGGCCTGCGACGCAATTACGGTAGCGGCAGTTGCCAAGCCCACCATGGGCCACAGCGCCCATTCAGGGGCCATCAGATAAAAGGGATTGTGTATGGCTTCTGGATTGGATAAGACCAGTGCACCCTGTCCAAAATAATTAGCTAGTAGTGATGGTAAGGCCACCAGCAACCAGGCAAGTCGTACAGGCTTGCGTCCGAAGTGACCCATGTCGAGATAGAGAGCCTCAACGCCGGTGACTGCCAGCACAACCGACCCCATCACGATATACGCTTGGAACGTGTGTTGCTGTATGTACGAAATGGCATAAAGAGGGGAGACCGACGCCAGTATCTGAGGATTACCGATAATGTTCGTTACACCCAGCAGCGCGAGTATGGCAAACCAGATCACCATAATCGGGCCAAACAATCGCCCGACAGCAGCTGTGCCGTAGCGCTGTACGTAAAAAAGAATGACGACGATAACGAGAGTGATAGGAATGACATACCGTTTCAGATCCGGTGTAATAACTTCCAGCCCTTCAATCGCAGACAACACAGAAATGGCGGGTGTAATGACTGATTCGCCAAGTAGCATGCATGCACCCAACGCGCCGAGCATGAGTAGGCCAGTGGAAAATTTTTGTTGGTCAGAGCGGGTAGCCCGTAAGGCCAACGCCATGAGTGACAGAACGCCACCTTCGCCATTGTTATCAGCACGCAAAACAAAAATCACATATTTGACGGTGACAATCAAAATCAATGACCAAAAAATCATGGAAATAATGCCCATCACAGCGCCGGCCGAGTAGGGTATGCCGTGCTCAGGGCTAAAGCATTCTTTCAATGCATACAGAGGACTGGTGCCTATGTCGCCAAACACTACTCCTATGGCGGCTAAAACAAGAACGGATGTCGGTGCATTAGCGTGATGACCCGCGGCTGACAGGTGAACTGGCTCCATCACAGAAGATGTTGAAAATTCGGGATTACTGATTGCCACGATTATTTCCTGTAGTGATAGTTGTGCAAATCCGGAAATGAATTAATACATAGAACCAAGACAAACATAGCCACAGTTTGCCTGCATAGGCTGGGTTACTTTGCATAAAAGAGATACTTAAGGTAATGGTCGCGTTACAACGACGGCACCCCGGAGTTTGCCCACGCTGTAGCCCGTGGCACGATCTTGGGGATACTCAAGGCGGATTTTTTCAGCCAGGCTCGCGGGGATATCGGTAGCCGAGCCGTGGCAACTAAGACATACAGGCTGAACCATGATGGCCTTGGCATAGCGCAACTCGCGCTGTCCCTTGGTATCTTCAGCAACTTTCCAATATTCAAGAGTTGCCGGATTGTCGCCAGCACTTAATCGGGACTCAAACTGTGACAAGGCTTCTTGCTGCCACCCATTGGGTGTTCCCATAGCTGGGTTGCGAACCCGAGTTCCAACGCGCGTCATCACAGCATTATTTTCGGTAGATAAGCGTTTGGCAATCGCTGGTGATACTTCTTTGCACACGCTCACGGCGGCTTCTGCACCGTCACTGGTGAGCGCAGATTTTAGGCGCTGACCGAGTTGAGTGAGTAATTCATTAGCCATGACGCGAGTAGATTGCTCTAATGCCGCGTCAAGTACTGCCGCGGGCGGTGTGTTCTGAGCATATGACCCTGGTGAAAAAATTACGCCAAAAAATACGACTAAACAGCCAGCTAATTTGTACGGTTGAAAGTGACGCATTATTCAGTCCTTTGCAGGCATGATCTCAGGGGCAAGCCAGCGTTGTCAAAGAGGATGGAATTTTTACTAAAACATACAAGCTGTTTTGGGCTACGGCCTCCAGCGACTGAAGCTCTTTGCTGTTGGCGATATATTTGGCTGGTGCAATGACCCAGGTAACGGGTCGAGCACACAAAATTTTGAGCATGTCTGGCGTATTGATCAATACTTTTTCGCCGGAAGAGGGTGAAAATTTTGCTGCATCAGCTAATTCCTTTGACCAACTGTCCTTGATGTGGACTTCATCCCACTTGCTAATCACGATGAGGGGTTCTGTGAGTTTGGTATAAAAAGGAATATCGAAGCGGTAGGTTTGCAAAAGTACTAATGGCTCATCAGGCGCTGCATTTTGGCGGTAAGCCAACGCCATAGATTTTGAAGAAATAGTATCTGCACGGGTAATGGCGAGGATGGAAGCCACGCAAATTATCCCGGCGAGTGCAACCAAAGCAAATTTGGTGCGTTTGCGCAATTGCGTGCCCTTGACTAGGCCTTCAGCAATCAGTGCTACCAGCGGGGGTATGACGGGTAATGCATAACCGACTAATTTTGATGTCGGAATAGAGAAAAATAACGTAATGACAGCGATCCACAACCAAAACAAGCTGCGTAATTGAACTAAGCTTGGGTCATGCAGATCGCTGCGTGGATCTAAACGCCAGCGGGCAAGTAGCCAGGGTGTCCAAGGCAGTGTAGTAAGCCCTATAACGGCCAGATAAAACCAAAACGGTTGTGCATTATTAAATGCACTTTGCGAGAAGCGCTGGAAGTGCTGATAAACAAAAAAATAATGAAAAAAATCCGGAAATTTTTCCTGCATCAAAATAAACCAGGGCAAGGCCACAATCAGAAATAACAATGGGCCAGGCCACCAGAATAGTTTAGGTAAGATGCGCCAGTGTTTACCAAGTAAAAGCCAGAAAAAAATCACGCCGCCGGGAAGTACGATGCCTATTAATCCCTTGGATAACAAACCCAGCGCTGCGCACAGCCATCCACCCAGCAATTGCGCTCGCCAGTGTTGGTTGGCTTGGAGAGAAAGAACAGCATCGGCAGTTAGGGCAATCGACATGCTGATAAAGCCAGCCACTAGCATGTCATGGTTGGCGTACTGTGAACCACCAAAAAACAAGGGAGTCGTGGCAAGAATCAAAAGGTACCAGCGCGAGATGCTAAGAGACATCCAGCGCCGTATCAAAATATATCCTGCGCCTGCAGCCAGCATCGCTCCAAAACACGAGGCCAGACGAGCAGCCCATTCGTTCGGTCCAAACAGCGAGAGAGAAACCGCCGTTAGCCAGTAAAACAAGGGTGGTTTATGAAAATAAGGCAGACCATTGAGCGTAGGTGTGAGCCAATCACCAGACCGCACCATTTCCCAAGCCACACCAGCGTAGCGGCCCTCATCTGGCAACGACAAGGGACGTATCCAGCTAGTAACTAATAACCATAGCAACATCAGCAGTCCAACTACCAACGGTTCAGGCAAGGACAACAGGCGACGAATTACGGGTGAGTAATCGGCTAGAGGTGTGCTGCTGGGATTGGTTTGCTGCATGAAGTGATGCGTAAGAAGTAGGCGGTATGGCCGCCTTGTGGGGCGGTGGTGTAGAAAAATGCAGTCAAGCAAGCATTATATCTCTCCGCTGCCAATAATTAGGAGAAAACTCACATGGTGCCGTGTGGGCTGCGTCAGTCTGATCCAGAGATTGGGGGAGGTAATTACCCCTTCAAAAAATGCAAATAGTCGTGGGTGAGTTCGTGCTGGAAAATACGGGATTAAACAATGGTCACTTTGACACTATGAGCCATCCACCATTGGACCTTGACCTGCTCAAGCCATGGATAGGGCGTACGGAGACCCGTGACGACCTGATTCACACAGCCGCCGTCAATGCGATGGCTGCAACCTTGGACAAAGATCAGACGCTGAGCGCGGGTGACTCTTTGCCTCTACTTTGGCACTGGCTATTTTTTTGGGCAGTGAGTCCTGCATCCGGTCTGGGGCCGGACGGGCATCCCAGGCGCGGCGGCTTTCTGCCGCCAGTTGAACTTCCCAGGCGTATGTGGGCCGGTGGGCGGTTGACATTTGATGCCGACTTGCCCGTTGCTGCTGAGGCTAAGCGTATTTCACGCATTAAAGCGATTGATGTAAAAACAGGCAGTAGCGGACGTTTGGCGTTTGTGACAGTCGCGCACGAAATAACCGTCAATGGCAAAGTCGCGATTAACGAAGAGCACGATATTGTGTATCGCGATAATCCCGTGCCTGGTGCAGCACCTACGGCACCCAAGGCCGCACCTTCTGATGCTGTATGGTCGCGCGTCATTACACCGGATCCTGTGCTGTTATTTCGCTATTCAGCATTAACATTTAATGGTCATAGAATTCATTACGATCGCAGCTACACTACCGAGGTTGAGGGCTACCCTGGCCTGATCGTTCATGGCCCACTCATAGCGACTTTGCTGATGGATTTGTTGCGCACCCAGTGTCCAGAACGTCGCGTGCGCGAATTTAGTTTCAGAGCAGTCAGCCCGACATTCGATACCGAGCCCTTTAGCGTGAATGGCACGTTGAGTGAGGATGGTCATGAGGCAAAGTTATGGGCAGCGAACAGTCGCGGTGAACTCACCATGCAAGCAACCGCTCTGCTAGCGTAATCAGCAGCAAATAAAAATAACAGGAATACCCATGCGACCGCTGGATGGAATCAACGTAATCACTTTAGAGCATGCGATCGCTGCACCGTTTTGTACGCGCCAGTTAGCCGACTTGGGTGCGCGCGTCATCAAGATAGAGCGACCTGGAGTTGGTGATTTTGCGCGTGCCTATGATGAACGTGTACGCGGCATGGCATCCCATTTTGTGTGGACGAATCGATCCAAAGAAAGTCTGACCTTAGATGTAAAGCACGACGAAGCTCGCGAGATATTGCATCGCTTATTAGCTGACGCCGATGTGCTGGTTCAAAATCTGGCTCCCGGTGCTGCAGCGCGTTTGGGGTTGTCGTTCGATGATTTGCATGCGGTTTATCCCAAGCTAATCGTTTGCGATATCTCGGGTTATGGTTCCGATGGTCCGTATCGCGACAAAAAAGCCTACGATTTATTAATACAAAGTGAATCAGGATTTTTATCTGTCACGGGTACGCATGACGACCCTTCCAAAGCTGGCTGTTCTGTTGCTGATATTGCCGCAGGTATGTATGCCTATACAAATATTTTAGCGGCACTAATTCAGCGTGGAAAAACGGGTGAGGGCTGTCACATCGACGTGTCTATGCTGGAGAGCATGGTCGAATGGATGAATTTCCCTATGTATTACGCTTTCGATGGCGCACCCCCGCCGATACGTGCTGGTGCTTCGCATGCGACGATTTATCCGTATGGGCCGTTTCCTGCGGGCGACGGTAAGACCGTCATGTTGGGACTGCAAAACGAGCGTGAATGGATCACGTTTTGTGAACAGGTATTACAACAACCTAACTTGGCCACCGATGCCAGATTTTCTTCGAATAGTTTGCGTAGTAGTGGACGTAAAGAGTTGTATGCAATTATCCGCAACGTATTTTCTTCATTGACTGCAGAACAAGTCACAGCACGATTAGACAGTGCGCAAATTGCCAATGCGCGCTTAAATGAAATGAACGATATATGGGAACACGCTCAGTTGCGGGCGCGTGAACGCTGGACAGAAGTGGCAACACCTGTGGGGCCGATACCGGCATTATTACCACCGGGCGCAAGCTCGGGATGGCAAGCGCGCATGGATGCTATTCCTGCCTTAGGTGAGCATACCGAAGCGATACTGACTGCTTTGGGTTACACAACGCAGGCCATCGCTGAACTAAAAACATTAAAGGTCATTTGAATGCATAGCGCCGCCCCCGTTTCCTACTTGTTTGTACCTGCCACTCGCCCAGAGCGATTTGATAAGGCGCTGGCCGCGGGTGCTGATCGCGTCATCATTGATCTTGAAGATGCCGTCGCGCCCGCAGATAAAAACTCAGCACGCGCTGCACTGGCTGGGTGGCTATCTAAAGATAAACCTGTAGCCATAAGAATCAACAGCGCCGATACACCATGGTTTGTTGATGATCTTGCTCTGTGCGCGCGCGATGGTGTGGCCGAAATTATTTTGCCGAAAGCAGGCGATGTCAGCGATGTGCAACGCGTTGTTGCAGCCGGCGCGAAATCGGTAAAGTTATTAATCGAAAGTGCATTAGGCATTAAAAACATAGACCAACTTGCGCAGCACGAACGCGTTTCGCGACTCATTTTTGGCAGCATCGATTTTTGTGTCGATATGGGAATCGACGGAGACGACAGAGAGCTCGACTATTTTCGTTCCCTCATTGTTTTAGCATCGCGCCTTGCCGAATTGGCACCGCCCGTGGATGGCGTTACCACGGCCATAGACGATGTAACTATTCTGCAGGGCGATACCTTGCGCGGAAAACGCTTTGGTTTTGGAGCCAAGCTGTGCATACACCCCAAGCAAGTTGCCGCTGTTAACGCGGCCTACAGACCGACTGCTGATGACTTAGCCTGGGCGCGCCGCGTTATGGATGCCGCCGGTTCTGCTGATGGCGCTGCGGTGCAGGTTGATGGTCGCATGGTGGATAAGCCCGTGCTAATTCGGGCCCAGCGGCTGCTGGCTCAGTTACAGAAATAATTTTTCAAGGTCATTTATACTGGCGCCTAGCCACGGGATATACGCTGATCCTGCCCCCAGCAAACGGAGACACGCATGAAACTAAGTAAAGAACAACTAGAGCAATTCGATCGCGACGGTTATTTATTTTTTCCTTCGCATTTCACACCCGAAGAAATCAAAACCCTGACGGATGAGGTGCCCCACTTGTATGCACAGGATCGTCCTGAAAACATACGCGAAAAAGGTAAGACCTCCGTTCGTACTAATTTTGCTGCGCACATGTACAGCGAGCCGTTTGCAAGATTAGGACGTCACCCACGCATGATAGGACCAGTCGAGCAAATGTTTGGTGAAAAGCTCTACATGCATCAATTTAAAATCAACGGCAAGATGGCTTTTGACGGCGACATCTGGCAATGGCATCAAGATTACGGTACATGGTTAAACGATGACCAGATGCCCGATGCGCGCGCCATGAACGTCGCGATCTTTCTTGATGAAGTCAATGAGTTCAATGGCCCATTGATGTTCATACCCGGCAGCCACAAGATGGGTGCGTTAGAAGCCGGTCATGACACATCCACGACCAGTTACCCACTCTGGACTATCAGTAACGACAACATCCGATCGCTGGTTGATAAAGGCGGTATTGTGGCTCCTAAAGGTCCAGCCGGTTCCATGATTATGTTTAGTGGGTGCTTGGTGCATGCATCGTCGCCTAATCTCTCGCCATGGAATCGCGTGTCTGTGTATCTCAGCTTGTGCGCTGTATCGAACCACATTCGCCGTTTCAAACGCCCGGGCTATATAGCCCATCGCGATTTCACGCCGATAGAAACGCTGCCTGATGATTGCCTCTTAAAGTCCTATCCAGTTGATTTGCCTTGGAAAGACGGCACGCCTATCGCTGAGCAGCATGGCATACCTGACGGCCAAGCGGCATAAGACGAAACTAAGGCGAAAATTTAATGAATCTTTATGCCAAGTTGCAAGCGCGTGCCGCAGCAGGTAAACCTCTGCGCGTAGGCATGATAGGTGCCGGTAAATTTGGGTCGATGTATTTGTCTCAAGTGCCGCGCACGCCCGGTTTGCACATGGTGGGTATCGCTGATCTTTCACCCGATCGCGCGAAAGCGGCGCTACTTAATGTCGGCTGGAAGGATGAAGCCTTCTCAGCGTCTTCACTAGAGCACGCCGTTAAAAACGGTAATACCGCCATCATTGATGACGGTATGGCGTTGATTACATCACCGCATGTAGACATCATTATTGATGCCACTGGCAACCCTGCTGTTGGTATAGGACATGTGTTGGCCTGCTGTGAGCACGGCAAACATATCGTGATGGTTAATGTAGAAGCCGATGCGCTTGCGGGCCCATTCATCATCGGCGCGTGCGGGCGCTAACGCACACA
>CAYUDI010000038.1:14649-16312 GCA_964443585.1 uncultured Bifidobacterium sp. | reverse complement strand
ATAGGAAATATCGGTACTTTTTTCATAAACCGCGACAGCCATCCGAGATGTTTGCGATCAAACCAGCCAAACATTAAGGTAGGACGCAATATAGGGCAGGCAATACCGCTATCTATGACCAGTTGTTCTTGCAGTTTTTTGGTCTGGGTATAAAAATCATCTGCGCTAGACTGAACTACGGATGAACTAATATGTATCAGTTGCTCTACCTGACCCGCTTTTATCGCATCACAAATTAAATGCGTCGCGGTGAGGTTATTACGCTCGAAATCAATGTAGTCATTACCGCCGATTTGAGCTTGCAGCATCACCACTGCACGCGCTTGTGTGAAATGCCGCTGCCATTCGCCTGGCTCTGCAAGATTGGCGTATTCGATAACAATGTCAGGATGCAGTTGCCGCAACACGTCCAAATTAGCGCGATGCTTATCAAGCACAACCAGGTTGGTATAGCCACGCTCTTTGAGTCGCACCACCAAATTCTGACCGACCAAGCCAGCACCACCTGGCAATATGATTTTCTGTTGGTTCATTCAAATATTTAATTTATTAAAAATCGCACGCGGCAGATGTCGTATCACCATCATGATGATGGCCCATTTTGCAGGCACATATACAACTGGTGTGCCGCTAGCTATGGCGGCCACTATACGACTAGCTACCGCTTCGGCTGTGGCCATACCGCGCTGTGGCAGATGCGCTGTCATGGGGGTAGCTGTTGGGCCCGGCTTGATCAGTACGATAGTAATTTTGGAATATGCAAAACGGTGCTGCAGGCCTTGTACATAACGCTCCACCATGCCTTTGGCTGCACCATACACATAGTTTGTTTTGCGGCCTCTGTCGCCTGCTACTGAGCCTATGATGGCTATCGTTCCGCGCCCTACCTGCTCCATCTGCAGCGCAAAGGCTTCTGCAAATAAAACAGGTGAAACACCGTTAATTTCCAGAGCATCACGGGCCAGAGCCACATCGTGCTCACACTCTTTTTGATCAGGCAGATTGCCATGCGCGATCAACACGACATCTATCGCTTTTTCTGAGGCTAATTTTTGCGCCAGCACGGTAATGCTGGCGGGATCCAAAAAATTAACTTCGTGCGCTGTTACAGATGAATGCGGGCTTCTCACTCGCAAATCGGCCGCTACGCGAGAAACACGCACCAGATCACGACCTATCAATACGATATCAACCGCTGCACGCACCCACAAACGCGCGCACTGCTCAGCAATGGCTGAGGTGGCTCCAACGATTACGATGCGAGGTCGGGTCACAATACTGTCCTAATCAATTACTCATCAGCCGTCGTGACATCGCTGAACTGATACCTGCATCACGGTGCACAAGAAATTCGTTTAAACGTGGATAGCCTGATTCAAATAAATCTATCGGCATACGCGTATCTTTGGCAGGATATAAACGGCCCTTGGCTTCACGAACGATGGCATCAAGCGCTGACAATAGCTGCAAAGTTGATGCCCCCTGATTAGGAAAATCAAGCGCCAAGGTCACGCCCGGCATCGCAAAACTTAACATACCTTTTGATTCACGCTGACCGAAGGTTTTAAGAACGGCTAAGAATGATCCAGTACCCGACCGCGCTATGCGTTTCAATATGGCTTGCATCGCGGCTTTACCTAACTTACGAGGCCGTACACACTGG
>CAYUDI010000038.1:14154-14639 GCA_964443585.1 uncultured Bifidobacterium sp. | reverse complement strand
GCTTCGTAGTGTTGTAGCGATGTGCGCTGAGATTTCTTTGCATGGAAATACATAACGTTGAATGGTCGTAGCGACCACCGATTAACCAGCGATATCGGTGGCACAAAAGGTACGCGTAGGGTTCGCTCTGGCGCTGGCTGTTCTTTACCGGCATCGACTGAATTAGCACGCATAAAAATTCCGCGACCTTCACCATTCAAGCAATCTACCCACGATACCGTGTGCTCCCACTCGGCTTCGGAGGAATCAGCCAACTCAAAAAACTCATTCAGATTGCGATACGGTAGTGTCTCAACTGCTAGCCAAGGACCTGGTACGCGCTGTAGTTGCAGCGCTACTTCGGTAACAACACCGGTTAATCCCAAGCCACCCACGGTCGCAGCAAACAAGGCATCACCGGGTCGGTATTGCATCAGACTGCCATCGGTACGGGCTAAGGTAAATTGCAAGACATGGTCGCCAAAACTTCCTGCCTTGTGATGATT
>CAYUDI010000038.1:10645-14144 GCA_964443585.1 uncultured Bifidobacterium sp. | reverse complement strand
TTTTCCATGTATATCGTTGGCGATCGCACCGCCTGCGGTAACGTATTGCGTACCCGGTACTACCGGCAACATCCAACCTCGAGGAACGCACAAGCGCTGTATGTCACGTATGAGCACTCCTGCCTCACACACGAGCTTGCCACTGTGTTCATCAAAGCTAATGAAGCGATCCAGCCCCGTGGTATTCCACAGCACGCCACCGGGATTTAAGCAGACATCGCCGTAACTTCTACCCATACCAAAAGCCAGGCCATAACGGTCGTGCTGTAATTGAGTAGCGACGCTTAGTCGGTCAGTGAGCTTGTGAACTGTATGCTCAAACTGACCCAGCCTTCCCCAGGAATTAATCGCTACCACGGCACACCTCGGGTCGCTATGAACAGTACGAGTGCAAAAGCAGCACCCGCAAACAAGCTTGCTTTATCTCGCACAGCAAATAGTAGTGGATCGTCATGCATTTCACCTCGGTGAGCTTTCATCCACATCCAGCTAATCCAAAACAGCATGACAGGTACTGCGCTCCACATAAACACAGGTAATTGATACAGCTTTACTACAGCATCGCTGTTGAGATACAGCGCCAAAACCACTACCGAAGCATAGCCTGATGTAATTCCTAATGATTGAACAAGTGGCGCATCTGAGGTCCAGTAACCACGTCCGTGCGCATGATCACGCCCAACCTCTGCTTGAATTTTTAATTCTGCATAGCGCTTTACAAATGCCAACGACAAAAACAAAAACACAGAAAAAGCTAACAACCAGAACGATAATGAAATCCCTGCCGCGGCAGCACCCGCAATAATACGTACGGTATAGAGCATGGCCAACACCAAGCAATCGATCAGCACTACGCGCTTTAAGCCCCACGAGTACGCACAGGTCAGTAAAAAATAAAAACCCAACCAACCCACAAATGCCGACCCTACAGGTAAAGCAAAAAGGAATGCATTAATCAGCAATAAAATAAACAGGAATACGCCTTTGGCAACGCTAACGCGACCCGACGCAAACGGTCGATGCAATTTACGAGGATGATGCCTATCACTATCTAGATCAAACAAATCATTAGCGATGTATACAGCCGATGCACACAGGCTGAACGAAAAAAACGCCAGTAGCAACATGCTGGATAAATCCGCTCCGGGCAACTGGTGCGCGGCAAGTGGCGCCATGAACAACAACAGATTTTTAAGCCACTGGTGCATGCGCAGTACGCTAGTGAGCGCACCCACAGTCGACTGCTGCGGTGAAAATTCTTTTTCTATTGCACAGCACTGTTGTGCTTGCTGCAGCACCTGCGCAGTCGCATTCACTACAATTGCCTGGCGGGCTGCGCTCCATACATGAAGATCGTCGGACGAATTACCAACGTAATCAAATCCTTGTTGACCAAACCGTTGGGTCAGTGCAGCGGCTTTATTTCGCGCACTCAGATTATGCGTACCATCGCTGGCCATCACGTCGTCAAACATACCCAAATGTTTGGCAATAGCATGAGCTATCAGCTGATCTGAAGCAGTACAGAGAATTAATTGCCTGCCGTTGGCACGCTGTTCATTTAACCAAGCTATCAATGCATGGTTGTAAGGCAAAGCAGAAGCATCAAACTCAGTGAGAACTGCGAGTCGCTGCTTGAGATAGGCCTTACCTTTGGCTAACCAAAGCGGGATTTGCAGAGCCTGTAGCGGATGGGATCGCAATGCCCGCACGGCGGACTCGTGCAGGGTATCGGTCAGTATCAGCGTGCCGTCGAGATCAACGGCGAGCGGGAAGGCAGTCAAATGCTTGTCCTCTGGGACGAAACTGAACCGTATTGTAAATCAGAGAAATTATCTGGAAGAAAAGAATACGGGCTGTCAAAACCCCGTGGGTCAGACAGCCCCGACACACTCTGGCCGGCTGTTAACGCTGCGATACCGCATCCACCACAGCTAAAGCCGTCATATTGACAATACGGCGCACCGTTGCCGAGGGCGTTAAGACATGAACAGCGCGCGCGCATCCCAACAATATCGGACCGATTGCCACGCCATTACCTGCAGCTACCTTGAGCAAGTTGTATGCAATATTGGCTGAATCCATGCTGGAGAACACCAGTAAATTGGCATCACCTTTGAGAGGGGTATCCGGCATCACTTGTCGCAGCATATGCGCATCAAGAGCAACATCACCATGCATTTCACCATCGACTTCCAGCTCGGGCGCACGCGCACGTATTAGCGCTAAGGCTTCGCGCATGCGGCAAGCGGATTCACTATTGCTACTACCGAAATTGGAATGAGATAACAAGGCTGCACGCGGATGTAAACCAAATCGCCGCATCTCTTCTGCCGCCATGACTGTAATTTCTGCAATCTGCTCGGCGGTAGGATTTTCATTGACATGGGTATCGACCAAAACTACCTGACGATCAGGCAGCACCAGCGCATTCATCGCGGCATAGGTGTTGACCCCTGCGCGTCGCCCGAGTACCTGATCAATGTAATGCAGATGCAAATTAACCGTGCCGAAGGTGCCGCATATCATGCCATCTGCATCACCTTTATGGATAGCCATGGAACCAATCAGCGTATGACGACGACGCATCTCGAGCTTGGCATATTGCTCGGTTGTCCCTTTGCGGCGTGTCATCGACAGATAGGTCTCCCAGTAAGAACGATAGCGTTCATCGCGCTCAGGATTAATGACATCAAAGTCTATCTCTGGTCGTAATCTCAAACCATAGCGCTCTATACGCTGTGCTAGCACCGCGGGACGGCCTATCAAAATTGGTTTTGCAAGACCTTCATCAATGACCACCTGCACAGCTCGCAACACGCGTTCTTCTTCGCCTTCAGCAAACACGATACGCTTTTTAGCTGCCGGAGCTTTTTTAGCCATAGCAAATACGGGCTTCATTAAGCTGCCGCTGTGATAGACAAATTGCTGCAGTTTGTCGGTATACGCGGCGATGTCTTTAATAGGACGTTGGGCCACACCCGATTTTTCTGCCGCCAGAGCAACAGCGGGCGCGATTTTTAGCATCAGGCGCGGATCAAATGGTTTAGGAATAATGTATTCCGAGCCAAATGCCAGATTGGTGACGCCATAGGTAGTTGCAACAATATCGGATTGCTCTGCTTGAGCTAACTCTGCAATTGCATGGACGGTCGCAATTTCCATAGAGCGCGTAATGGTCGTTGCACCACAATCTAATGCGCCGCGAAAAATATACGGAAAGCACAAGACATTGTTCACCTGATTTGGGTAATCTGAACGACCGGTCGCGATGACTGCATCGTCGCGTACTTCGCGCACTTCTTCTGGAAGAATTTCTGGAGTAGGGTTCGCCAGTGCCAACACTAACGGGCGATCCGCCATCACGCGCACCATGTCAGGCTTAAGCACACCGCCGGCAGAGAGCCCAAGAAAAATATCAGCGCCTGGAATAACTTCAGCTAAGGTGCGCTCTGCAATATCCTGAGCGAAGCGCTCTTTGTCAGGATCCATTAATTCT
>CAYUDI010000038.1:0-10635 GCA_964443585.1 uncultured Bifidobacterium sp. | reverse complement strand
AGATCAGTCACAAAGATATTTTCAATCGGAAAACCAAGATCAACGATCAAATCTAAACATGCTAATGCAGCAGCTCCAGCACCCGATACGACTAATTTACATTGTTTAAGATCTTTGCCGACAACCTTCAGGCCGTTCATAATCGCTGCACCAACGATGATGGCTGTTCCGTGCTGATCATCATGAAACACCGGAATCTTCATCCGGTCGCGCAGTTTGCGTTCTATGTAAAAACACTCAGGTGCTTTGATATCTTCTAAATTAACGCCTCCGAAGGTAGGCTCAAGTGCGGCGATGATATCGACTAATTTATCGGGATCGGATTCATTAATCTCTATATCGAACACATCGATACCGGCAAACTTTTTAAAGAGTACGCCTTTGCCTTCCATAACTGGCTTGGCTGCTAGCGGCCCGATATTACCCAGCCCTAGCACTGCCGTACCGTTGGTAATGACTGCCACCAGATTACCGCGAGCGGTATACCGAAAAGCATTCGCAGGGTCAGCCGCAATTTCCTCACAGGCTGCTGCCACTCCCGGCGAATAGGCCAGCGCCAGGTCGCGCTGATTGGTCAGCTGCTTGGTGGGGGTGACACTGATTTTTCCTGGGGAGGGGAATTCGTGATACTCAAGAGCGGCCTGACGAAATTGCTGACGGAGTTCTTGCTGGTTGTGATCTGATTCCATGGTGGGGCAGCTTTCATTGATGCGTCATACTCGACCTCGAATTTTATCAGACGAGCGATTTCCGAACCCAAAGTCTCTGACAGAGTGTCGCTGTATGGTCTGATTGATCTTGTCGAACTCCCAACTAAGCCAGGCTGTTTATGATTTTTAAGCTGATAAATAGATGGCTTTTCAGAAGATACGACGACTATCTCTGAATCGCAGTGATGCGGTAATTATTTTGTAGCAAGACTCTTGGGTAAAATCTGTACATGCTCAGTGAATTTGAACTCATAGATCGTTACTTCAACCGCGCCCCGCATGCGGGTAGCTCAGTACAACTGGGTATAGGTGATGATTGCGCTTTACTTGAAGCCCCCGCTGGCGAGCTGTTAGCTGTATCCACCGACATGCTGGTTGAGGGTCGGCATTTTTTCCCCCGTGCCAATCCGCATGATTTAGGTAATAAAGCCTTAGCGGTTAACCTATCGGATCTCGCCGCCATGGGTGCGCAACCTCTAGCCTTTACTCTGGCGCTTGCATTGCCTTCAGCAGACCCGGCTTGGCTGCAACCATTTTCTGAGGGCCTTTTTCATCTGGCCGATGCTTACGGGATTGAACTCATAGGCGGTGATACTACTCGCGGGCCCTTAACCATTAGCATCACCGTCATGGGTCGCGTGACTAAGGCTGATGCGATCAAGCGCAGCGGCGCGCACGCAGGTGATGAACTATGGGTATCTGGCACGCTGGGTGATGCGCGTCTTGCGCTGGAAACCTTGCAGGAACATCGCTCAATATCACCTGAATTACTCAGTAGAGCATGCGAACGGCTGCACCGCCCCACACCGCGAGTAACGTTGGGCTTGGCCTTGCGGGGCATTGCTACAGCCGCTATTGATGTCTCCGATGGCTTGTATGGTGATCTTAGTCATCTGCTTTCTCAGTCTTCCCTGGCGGCGACTATCTGCGCAGATGATCTTCCATTCGGCGAGGCCTTAGCGAGTCAACTCACTGATATTCGCTATGCTATGGCATTAAACGGCGGCGATGATTATGAATTGTGTTTTAGTGCCCCTGAAGATCAACATCAGGCCGTTTTAGCCGCAGGCAAGCGTAGTCATACCAGCGTCACCTGCATCGGCAAATTAGATTTGGGATCAGGTATAAACGTACACGATCGCAAAGGCACTATCGTTTCAATTAGCAATCAATCGTTCGATCACTTTACTGAAAATCTCTCATTGTGAACTCTGCAACGCCTAGCCCCATACCCGAACGCTACCCTGTCATTCAGCCCAGCGCGAAATTCATGTTAACCCACCCGGCACACCTGCTCTCTCTGGGATTTGGTAGCGGACTATCGCGCGTGATGCCAGGCACGGTGGGCACTCTGTTTGGCTGGCTGGTCTTTCATGTGTTCACCCTGCGCTGGCCCGACATCATGACGCCGCAGACATGGGCTTGGGTCATCGTTATAGGATTTATCGTCGGAGTCTGGACATGCGAAAAAACAGGCCGCGCACTTGGCGTAGCGGATCACGGCGCCATGGTCTGGGATGAAATCATTGCAATCTGGCTGGTCATGCTGTTGGTTACGCCAGCAAGTTTCAAAGAAGAACTCTTGGCTTTTTTGGTTTTTCGCGCATTCGACATGATCAAACCACCTCCCATACGCCAATTTGAGCGACGATACAAAGGGGGGTTCGGCGTTATGGCTGACGATATCCTTGCGGCTTTTTTTACCTTGCTCGCACTGGCAGTCTGGCGCTTTGTATAAATTTGCCAGAGCATGGCCACCCCGGCCCTGAACTCTGTAGCGACTCTTCTAGAACGAAAGGAATAGACTTTGGATACCTTGAATCAGTTAGCCATTGAGGTGGGCAAGGTGCTACAGCAGCGCGGATGGTTTCTGGCAACTGCCGAATCGATTACTGGTGGAAGCATCTCGCAAGCGGTCACCGATATTGCCGGTTCGTCTGGATGGTTTGACTGCGGTTTTGTTACTTACTCCAACGGATCCAAGACTAAATTTCTTAATGTCTCAGAGGCACTCATTGCACAACATGGTGCGGTCAGCGAAGAAGTCGCTGCAGAAATGGCCAGGGGTACGTTAAACAATACAGACGCTCACATTACGCTTTCAACCACCGGTATCGCCGGCCCTAGCGGTGCTGTTCCCGGCAAACCAGTGGGCACGGTTTGTTTTGGTTGGGTGCATGGACCATTGGCGCACACTGAACGTGTCGTGTTTTCTGGTGATCGACATTCTGTACGAACACAGTCAGCAGAATATGCATTAAAGGGATTACTCAAGTTTATAGAACGGATCAAGTAAATTTATTTGTTCACTAATCCCATTTTTTGAATAACCCTATCGATATTTTCGATCACAATGTTCATTCAACAGAGGCCTACCCATACTCCGCTGGCCGTCGCCTTTGGATGGTTTCGTCAGATGGTGATGCCTACACTGATCTTTATGATCAGTGATCATTTTTCTGCCGAGGCTGGCTTAAGGCGCGGCACTTAGATTCAATCACGCGCGATGTCTATGTATGGCGAAATAAATTAATGCTATCGCGCGTTTGCTCTGCAATACGTGATGCCGCTGCGGCAAAACTCTCATCATTTTCCGGCTTTGCATACAGTATGGCGCGCGATGAATTAATCATCATGCCAGCACCTGCTGAACTGCGCCCAGCTTTTACCGTTGCTTCTATATCGCCGCCCTGCGCACCAATACCCGGCACCAGTAGAGGCATATCACCCGCTAATTTTCTAACCTGCTCTAATTCGTGCGGAAATGTTGCTCCCACTACTAAACCACATTGGCCATGATGATTCCATTCCTCGGCAACCAAACGCGCCACATGCTGATACAAAGGCACACCATCAACTTTCAAAAACTGTAAATCTGAACCACCCGGGTTTGATGTGCGACATAGCACGATGGCTCCACGATCTTTCCACTCCAAATAAGGTTGAATAGAATCGAATCCCATATACGGATTTAAAGTTACGGCATCTGCGTCGTAACGCTCAAAGGCTTCACGCGCGTATTGCTCTGCAGTTGAACCTATATCGCCGCGTTTGGCGTCGAGTACGATAGGAATCGTCGGATAGTTTTTTTTCAGATAATCACAAATCGCTTGTAATTGATCTTCTGCACCTAACGCAGCGAAATACGCAATTTGCGGCTTGAACGCACAAGCGAATGCGGCCGTGGCATCGATGATAGCTTTACAGAATAAAAATATCGCATCTGGTTTACCTTTGAATTCCGCTGGAAACCGCGCCACATCTGGATCCAGTCCCACACACAGTAGAGAATTATGTTGGGCAGTCGACGCTGAGAGCTTTTCTGTAAATTTCACGATGGTCAATGGTATGAGTAGAGAGTTTAGGACTACGAGCCTATCTCTTTAAAGCTATGGCAAGAAGGCCGTGCTGCAGGCAGTACCGACGCATAACAAGTTGCTGCCAACACTGCGAGTGGTCTAATTAGATAGGGTCTAAGCGATATTGTAGCCGGTCATGCTATTGTCTCGCCCCATGAGACAACTGCATCGCAATGATTTAGTGCTGCTCGCACTTTTGACGCTGTTCTGGGGCCTGAATTGGCCCGTCATGAAAATAGGTGTGCGCGATTTTCCGCCATTGACATTTCGAGTACTGAGCATGATTGGTGGCTTGGCTGTGATCTGGCTGGTCGCTAAAGTTCAGGGTATTTCACTCGCTATCCCCGAAGGCAAAACCCGCACAGTCATCAAGCTCGCCATTCCCAACATGCTGATATGGCATTCGATGATTATCATCGGCGTAAAAATGCTGTCCTCAGGGCGTGCTGCGATTCTTGGTTACACCATGCCTGCCTGGGCAGTCTTAGCTGGTCTGGTGTTTTTTGGTGACCGCATCAATCGCTCTTCTCTGATCGGCATACTCTTGGCTATGTCGGGAGCCATGCTGCTGTTATCCAGTGAATTTTCACGCATATCAGGTCAACCACTCGGAACCTTATTGGTATTAATCGCGGCTGCGGGCTGGGGCTATGGCACGGTGCTCATGAAACGCACGCACATAGACATGCCCACGTTATCGCTTACTTTTTGGATGCTGGCGTTTACCACTACCTGCATTACCTTCATCGCGCTGGTTTTTGAAATGCCACACATGCGTTTACCTAATGTCACTGAGTGGCTTTGCATTGCTTATAACGCGGCGATTATTTTTGGTTTTGCCCATGTGGTGTGGTTCAGGCTCGCGCGCATACTTCCACCAGTGGCATCGAGTTTATCGGTGATGTTTATTCCTGTACTAGGCACGTTTTCAGGTGCGTGGATATTAGGTGAAACCCCTCACTGGCAAGATTATGCAGCAATTTTGTTGATATTAGGTGCCATGTCTACTGTGATGTTCAAACCGAAACTACCTGCTGAAACAAGTACTCAAGAACAAGTGTAATTAGTGTACTGCACACATTAATAACGCTCGTAAATCCATTCCAATAACTCGTCGAATCCTGATTTCATCCTATTAGCCTCTGGATGATTGACCATACAAACAACGCTCACCCATTGCCCTGATTTGGTTTTAACGTAACCCGCAATGCTGGCAACATCGTTCAGACTACCGGTTTTTATATGCGCTTGTTTTTTTGCTGCAGAATTTACAAGCGAGCGGCGCATCGTGCCGTCTAGTCCCACGATAGGCAATGAAGCTATAAATTCCGGCATGAATGGGCTTTTCCATTCGTGAAGTAACACCGCACTAAGAACTTCAGCGCTCAGACGCTCATTGCGCGACAAGCCCGAGCCGTTTTCTATCACAGTGCTTTGCGTAGTGATACCTAACGAACTCAACCATGTTACTGCCTGTGCAGCCCCAGCCTCTGCTCCAATAGATACGCTAGTCGGTGTAGTAGCCAGACTAATTAGTAATTGACGCGCCATGACATTGTTACTGTATTTATTCATGTCGCGAATAATGTGTGCCAGCGTGACCGATTCCCATTCAAGAAGCAGGCGTGTAGTTTCTGGTTTTTTTTCTTCACGCGTGACACCCGCGATACTGCCACCTAGCTCTTTCCACAACTGCCGAAAAACAGCATCGAAGTAACGTGCATGGTTTAGCGCATTGGCATGCATCACCAGTACACGTTCACCACAATCCAACGAATAGCTACCAGTAAAATGGACGGCTTGGTCATCCACAACCGCACCTAATTTCTCTCGCCAACCCGTACAAGGCTGCGTGTCGAACGTAGGTGGTTCGATTACAAAATCTGCCATAGGTGGTTCTATTGCGACACGCACAGACTGCATTTGTGCATCAGGAAAAAACCGCAGGCTAATTGCTTTTGCGTCCAGTAATAACGCATCCGGTAAAGCGTTGTAAGCACGATGGGGCAGACCATCAAATGAAGCGGCATTGTCATTGATTGTCTGGAACAGCGAACGGTCGAGCAGTAAATCGCCTTGAATCTCACGCACTCCCAGAGCGCGTAAGCGACGCAGTAACCGCGCAAGATCTTCATGCGCTAGGCGCGGATCACCGCCACCCTCTATGATTAAATTACCCTGTAATACGTCACCAACGATCGCACCCGACATATGTATGCGCGTGGTCCAACGATGATTCGGACCTAAGATGTCGAGCGCTGCTGCTGTGGTCACCAACTTCATCACAGATGCCGGTTTAAAGCCGACTTGATGATTATGAAATGCTAATGGTTTACCTTCGAGACTACGAATATCCAGCGCCACGGCCGTTGGGGGGATATGTAATTGCGCAAGCGATAAGGCAATAGGCGCAGGTAATCCAGCGCTTTTGTGTAAGGTACTGCATGCCGTCAATGATGCCATCAGAGATGCCATCGCGACTAACAACACGTAACGGGAAATTAAGCCAGAACTAAGCATCATGTGCATAAGCTTCCTTTTAGTACCTTGATTATCCCACGCGCAGTGATCGTGTTTGACTATGCTGATGCGATTGCGTAGCCTGACAAACATGGTTGATTTTTATGAAGTGATTATTTAATGCTGCCATTTATAAACAGTACTGAGCTCAAGCTCTGTCTACCCTATCCAACCCTGATAGCAGCGTTACGAGAAATGTTCACGCAAGAGATACATGCGCCACTACGCCATACGCATCGCATCTCTAAAGAAAACTCAACGACCCTGCTCATTATGCCGGTCTGGCAAGAAGCCCAAGAACTAGGCCTCAAAGTGGTTACCGTCGCACCGAACAATCATCTCACTGGTTTTCCGACGGTACATGCCTTGTTTATTTTGATGGATGCAGCAACCGGTGTTCCCTTGGCATTGATGGATGGTGAACAGCTCACATTACGGCGCTCTGCCGCAGCATCAGCATTAGCTTCTGAATATTTATCGCGCCCAGATAGTCGCCACTTGCTGCTAGTAGGCACGGGCCGCTTAGCTCCTTATATGGCGATTGCTCATTGTGTCACGCGCCCTATAGCGAACGTCACTGTGTGGGGTCGTAATCCAGACAGCATTGCACACACTGTACATACGTTGCGTGCGGAGGGATTACCCGAACATATAGCGATTCATCAAGCGACTGATTTGTCGGCGGCAGTTAACCAAGCCGATATCATCTGCAGCGCTACAACGAGTAAAGAGCCCTTGATTTATCACGACTGGGTGAAACCAGGCACGCACATCGATTTAGTCGGTGGTTTCAAGCCAGATATGCGCGAGGCTGATGATGCATTAATTCGCCATGCGCATATTTTTGTAGACACCTTTGAGGGCGCACTCGCGGAAGCGGGTGATTTAATTCAGCCTTTACAAAAAGGCCTTATTACGCGTGACGCCGTACGCGCAGAGCTAGCTGATCTGGTATCGCATCGTCATGCAGGGAGAATGGATGATGATGCCATCACTATCTTTAAATCCGTTGGTACGGCGATAGAAGATTTATGCGCTGCCAGAATCGCATGGCATGCACATCAGGCTGGTCACTAACCCGTTATTTTAGCGAATCTGGTAATGGAATGAATTCAGTTTCCTCTGGCACGATAGCAAAGCGCTGATGCAACCAATTATCACTGGCCTGTTTTATTCGCTCTTGACTACTCGATACAAAATTCCATGCCATGTGACGTGGCCCATCCAATGGCTCACCCCCTAATAGCATAACGAGTGCGCCCTGCTCACCAGCACACATGTCTATACTCGCTCCTGCGCGTATCACCAGCAATTGACCCGCCGGATGAACACCATCCACGCCAAGATCTATTTCACCACTGATTACATAGAGCGCTTGTTCATCATATTCTGCAGGCAGGGACAGGCGCGCTCCTGGTTGCAAGGTTAACTGTGCATATACCAGCGGCGAGCGCGTAGGTAAGCTTGACTGCAAACCCATGAAACTACCTGCCACTAAAATAATGTGGGAGCCTTGAAATTGTAATGTCGCTAAGTCAGCTGCTTTTTGATGAGTGAAATCCGGCTCACATTCTTCATCAGCTCGCGGAAGCGCTACCCAACATTGCAAACCATATAAAGAAGATGCACCTTCGCGCTCGCTAGCACTACTGCGCTCCGAATGGACGATACCGCGCCCGGCAGTCATCCAGTTCACTTCGCCAGGTCGTATGGTTTGTACGTGACCCAAACTATCGCGATGAAGAATTTCTCCTTCTAATAGCCAGGTAACTGTCGCCAGACCTATATGCGGATGCGGACGAACATCCAATCCCGATCCCGGTGCAAGAGAGGTTGGACCCATCTGATCCAAAAAAATAAATGGCCCGACCATGCGACGCTCCGCTGCGGGCAGCGCGCGTCTGACCTGAAAGCCACCGCCGAGATCGCGGACAGCAGGAATAATGACTGTTTCTATATTTGACATAGCTGTGCTCTGTTGATTCAAACGTTGACTCTACTGTAGTGGATCAGCTCCTGCTAATGCATCGTCAGATGATGATAACTATGACAATAAAATGGTTTAAATGCATCAATAACAGGCTTTTTTATCAATAAGACAATTGAATTTCAATGACTTATGCGAAGTTTTCACCGGAGATTCTTGAAAAAGCGCCAAGCCATCCCTATAATTAGCACTCGTTGGAGGAGAGTGCTAACAACTCCCCTGGCTAACAGTGTTTTCAAGTCCAGCCAGCGAAATGAGGCTCTCGGTTTGCTGGTGCATAAACAAACATAATTTATTGTTCTAAGGAGTATTTATGAAGATTCGTCCCTTGCACGACCGCATCGTCGTCCAACGTTTAGAGCAAGAAACCAAAACAGCATCGGGCATCGTGATCCCCGATCAAGCAGCAGAAAAGCCAGATCAAGGCGTAGTCAAAGCCGTAGGTAACGGCAAAGTCGGCGACGACGGCAAAGTACGTCCTTTAGATGTCAAAGTCGGTGACAAGGTCCTTTTTGGCAAATACTCAGGTCAAACCGTCAAAGTAGGCGATGACGAATTGCTCGTCATGCGCGAAGACGACGTAATGGCCATCGTCGAATAAATTTCAAAGCTAAATCGAATAACGAATCAAGGAGTAACAACATGGCAGCTAAAGAAGTCGTTTTTGGCGATGTCGCCCGCCACAAAATGGTCGAAGGTGTAAACATCCTCGCCAATGCAGTTAAAGTCACTTTGGGCCCTAAAGGCCGTAATGTCATTTTAGAGCGCTCGTTTGGCTCACCTACAGTGACTAAAGATGGTGTTTCAGTCGCCAAAGAAATCGAACTCAAAGACAAGCTCATGAACATGGGCGCGCAAATGGTGAAAGAAGTTGCGTCCAGAACGTCGGACAACGCCGGTGATGGTACAACGACTGCAACTGTACTAGCCCAAGCTATCGTGCGTGAAGGCATGAAGTATGTAGCCGCCGGCATGAATCCTATGGATCTCAAGCGTGGTATCGATAAAGCCGTTGCAGCAACGGTTGAAGAATTGAAAAAGATTGCTAAGCCTTGCACGACATCGAAAGAAATCGCTCAAGTTGGTTCTATCTCGGCTAACTCGGACAGCTCCATTGGCGACCGCATTGCTGAAGCAATGGAAAAAGTCGGCAAAGAAGGCGTGATCACTGTTGAAGATGGCAAATCACTGAATGACGAACTCGACATCGTCGAAGGTATGCAGTTTGATCGTGGCTATTTGTCACCATACTTCATCAACAATCCTGAAAAACAAGTCGCGCTGATGGAAAATCCTTTTGTCCTGCTATGCGACAAGAAAATTTCTAACATTCGCGATCTGCTGCCCGTATTGGAGCAAGTAGCTAAAGCTGGTCGTCCTTTGCTGATCATCGCTGAAGACATCGAAGGCGAAGCTCTGGCAACGCTGGTTGTGAATAACATCCGCGGCATACTGAAAACATGTGCTGTTAAAGCGCCTGGTTTTGGTGACCGTCGTAAAGCTATGCTCGAAGACATCGCTATTTTGACTGGTGGTCAAGTGATCGCTGAAGAAGTTGGCCTGACATTGGAAAAAGTCACGCTGAACGATCTTGGCCAAGCTAAGCGTATAGAGATCGGCAAAGAAAATACGACTGTGATCGATGGCGCTGGTGTTAGCAAGACTATCGAAGCACGTGTAAAACAATTGCGCGTACAAATCGACGAAGCAACATCGGACTACGATCGTGAAAAACTGCAAGAGCGCGTAGCCAAGCTGGCTGGCGGCGTTGCGGTAATCAAAGTAGGCGCTGCTACTGAAGTCGAAATGAAAGAGAAAAAAGCACGTGTCGAAGATGCACTGCATGCAACTCGTGCTGCTGTTGAAGAAGGTATTGTTCCAGGCGGCGGTGTTGCCCTGCTACGTGCTCGCGCTAACATCAAGGTCAAAGGCGACAATCCGGATCAAGAAGCTGGCATCAAGATTGTTTTGCGCGCCATGGAAGAGCCACTGCGCATGATCGTTAGCAATGCTGGCGAAGAAGCTTCAGTGGTCGTCAACAAAGTACTCGAAGGCAAAG
>CAYUDI010000037.1:14055-16622 GCA_964443585.1 uncultured Bifidobacterium sp. | reverse complement strand
GTTTTTATACGTACCATTTGAGAATAGGTAGCGAATTTTTACTCTTCCCACACCCCCCCCCCCGTTGCTGCTGTAATTAAAATCAGAGTACCAAACACGATGCGGTACCAAACAAAAATAGTGAAATCATGCGAACTGATGTATCGCAGTAACCAGCGCACGCAAAAGAAAGCAGAAATAAAAGCAGCCAACGCGCCCACACCAAACATGGGTAAATCAGCTAGTGAAAGTAAATCGCGCTCTTTGTAAAGTGAATATATCGTCGCGCCGAAGAGCGTGGGTATGGCCAGAAAAAACGAAAACTCGGTGGCTGCCTGACGCGATAAACCAAATGCCATCGCACCAATAATACTAGCACCCGAACGACTGGTACCGGGTATCAACGCAAAGCATTGTGCACAACCCACCTTGAACGCATCAAGCAATGTCATTTCTTCGACTGTCTGTATACGCAATTCATCAGTAGCAAGACGATTTCGTCTTTCCACAATAAGAATGACGAATGCACCAATGATGAAGGCTAATGCCACTGGTACCGGTGCAAATAAGTGCGCTTTAATCTGCTTTCCAAATATCAAACCCAAAATAACTGCTGGAAGAAAAGCGACCAAAAGATTCATAACAAAACGTCGCGCGGCATGATCTGATGAAAAATGTCGAATGACATGCCAAATACGCAGACGGTATTCCCAGCAGACAGCCAGCATGGCACCCGCCTGTATCACTATCTCAAACACCTTCACTTTTTCGCCCGTAAAATTGAGCAAACTACCTGCAACAATAAGATGCCCTGTCGAGGAGATAGGTAAAAATTCTGTCAAGCCTTCGACGATACCCATAATGATGATTTTGATGAGCAGCAGTGTATCCATGAAATGAGTTCTTAAAATTCAATCAGAATTGAGCTTGCTATGTTCATTAATTAATAAATTACGGAAGCGATTTTTTATTCATAGCGTAGCGCTTGTATGGGTAACAGACTGGCTGCCTTGCGGGCAGGATAAAACCCGAAAAAAATTCCTACAAAGGCTGAAAAACTCACCGAAAGAATTATCGATGCAGTAGATAATTGTGTTTGCCAACCCGCGATTTCGGCAATCAACCACGATCCTCCAACCCCCAACGCAATACCTATCAACCCACCGAGCACTGACAAAGTAACGGCTTCAACCAAAAATTGCGTGAGTATGTCGCGACTGCGCGCACCCACGGCAAGTCGCAGGCCTATTTCGCGCGTGCGCTCGGTAACGGATACCAGCATGATGTTCATGATCCCTATACCACCCACTATCAAAGACACCGATGCCACAGCAGCCAACAACATGGCCATAACGCGCGATGATTCTTCTTGCGCTTGCAGCATCTCAGTCATATTACGAACTGTCACCGGATCGGGTTGCGCTTCAGCAGTACGCATGCGCTGACGCAGTAAGGCACGAATTTTATCTTCTGCCTCGCTCATGCTTTCGCCATCGAAGACTTTTAGCTGAATCATGCCAACCTGACGTTGCTTACCAGGTTCTACGCCAATAATGCGGTTACGGGCAGTCGACAAGGGAACCATGATCACATCATCCTGATCATTGCCTGTCATGTTCTGACCTTTGCGCGAGAGTACGCCCACGATCGTTACCGGCACATTTTTTATGCGTATGGTTTGATCCATGGGATCGCCATCACCAAACAGCTCACGCGCCACGGTCTGACCTATCAACGCCACTTTACCCGCGCCTGAAAGCTCAGCAGGCTCAAACATACGGCCAGTTTCAAGAGACCAGTTACGCACCACAAAATAATCTGGTGTGATGCCAAAAACTTGCGTCGCCCAATTGGCATTTCCATTGACCACCTGGGCACTACCACGGTACGTGGGCGCCACGGCTTCGACTTCACTGACTTCACGTGCAATGGCCGTGGCATCATCTTCAGTTAAATCAGGTGTCACACCCGTACCGATACGCACACCATTCGATGTGCGCGCACCGGCTGTGATGATCATAAGATTTGAACCCAGACTTTTGATTTGCTCTTGTATGCGCAACTCAGCGCCCGCACCCACTGCCAGCATGGTAATCACAGCAGCCACACCAATAATGATGCCCAACATAGTCAATACGGATCTGAGTAAATTGACTCGTAATGCATTCAACGCCACACGCAAGGTTGCAAATAAATTCATTGCGTCTCCATCTGTGCAGCATTTAATTGGGTAAGTGCATTTGCGGGGGAATTTTTTATATCTGAAATTATTTTTCCATCACGGAAGGTCGCAATTCGTGAAGCAAAGGCAGCGATATCAGGCTCATGCGTGACCATCACTATGGTCATACGCTGGGTGTTGAGTTTCTGCAGCAAGGCCATGATCTCTATACTGGTACGTGAATCTAATGCACCGGTCGGTTCATCGGCCAAAATCAGCGAAGGATTATTTGCCAATGCGCGGGCTATAGCAACACGCTGCTGCTGGCCACCCGATAGTTGCGAAGGCTGATGATCCGTTCTGGCTCCCAAACCTACTTCTGACAATCTTGCCATGGCAAGTGCGCGGCGTTCAGATGAAGGTATGG
>CAYUDI010000037.1:3164-14045 GCA_964443585.1 uncultured Bifidobacterium sp. | reverse complement strand
ACGTTTTCTAATGCGCTGGTACGCGGCAGCAAATTAAACTGCTGAAAAACAAAACCTATACGGCGATTACGTATGGTGGCGAGTTGATCGGTCGTTAAATCGGACACCTTTTCACCCGCTAAGCGATACTCACCCTCACTGGGTGTATCAAGACAGCCGAGTAAATTCATGAAGGTAGATTTGCCTGAACCTGAGGCGCCCATAATTGCGACGAACTCTCCTTCGCCAATATCCAGCGACACCTTATCAAGTGCTGTGACCGTGGTTGGACCCATGGTGTACATCTTGGACATGCCGCGCACTTCTATCAACGACGTCATGTGATTAGCTTTGCATGATTAAAACACGCGCGGAGCGCTACCCATACTTGGGGAGCGTCCACGTACCGCATCACTACCTTTGAGACCCGTCACCACTTCCATACCTTCTGTCAGACTTTCACCGGTGATTTCGGTCATCTGTCCGTCGCTGGCACCGGTCTTTACAGTCACGGCCTTGAGCTCGTTATTTTCTAAGCGATACAACTTAACGACGCCAGGCTCACCACGTTTTGAGCGACCTCCTGCATGCCCAGAATTCTCCTTAGCACCTGATTTATTGCGCTCAGATTGTTTGTCTGACTTGTCATCTGTCTTTGGTGGCGGACGAAAACGCAGGGCTGAATTGGGCACTTTGAGTACATCCTCATGCACAGAAGTCACTACGCGTACATTGGCAGTCATTCCAGGAAGTAGTGTTAGATCTGAATTTTGCGTGGAAATTGCTACCAAATATGTGACGACGTTAGACACCACTTGTGCGGATTTACGTATCTGTTTAACTTGACCTTCAAAGGTTCGTCCCGGGAAAGCATCTACTGTGAATGTCGCTTTTTGTCCTAATTGAATTTTGCCCACTTCGGATTCATCAATCGATGTGTCAACTCGCAAATCAGTCAGGTTTTCAGCGATGATAAATAATTCAGGTGCCTGCAAGCTGGCCGCAACAGTCTGTCCTTTATCCACGCTACGCTTGATGACTATTCCGTCAACGGGTGAGCGTATGGCTGTGCGCTCCAAATCAACACGTGCTTGCGCCAATGCCGCCTCACGCTGTTTCACCACAGCAGCAGCACTGCCTGCATTGGCTCGTGCCACCTCAACCTGTGCCTGAGCTGATTTGACTTGCTCTACCAAGGCATTCATGGTGGCACGTGCTTTATCGACTTCAGCTGTGGAGATGAATTTTTTTTCTGCTAATTGCTCTTTGCGCTCAAAGTCACGGCGCGCATCAATCAGACTGACTTCTATTTGCGATTGAAAAGCGCGTTGAGCCAAAATGGTCGCCTGCTGAGTTGCTACTTGGGCGCGCGCCGCATCCACATCTGCTTGAGCTTGTCGGACACGGTATTCAAAACTTTCTGGATCAATACGGGCGATCAATTGGTTTTTCTTGACTAGGCTATTGAAATCAACCAACACTTCTTTTAACTGTCCGGAAACCTGCGAGCCCACTTGCACAGAGATAACGGGTTGCAAAGTGCCTGTGGCAGCCACACTGGCTACCAGCCGACCTTTTTCTATGGCTGCCGTTCGATACTGAGGCACATCTGATTTCTTCCACCAGAACAGATATCCAGCACTCGCTATCACTAGGGCCAGAAGCAGTAACAACCAGATCCAGTGCCTTTTAAACCAGCTCATGTAAACCGCCATAAAAATTAATTAGAGCGATTTTACTTGGAATGACCTAAACGCACCGACGAGCCGGGGTATGCGGCATAAAAAAACCCGCAATCTCTGTACGAGGTTGCGGGCTTAGCTTTGTAACATCAATCAGGGAAATGCTGATTTATTGTGAATTTTATGGCGAGCCAGCGCAGCTGTGCAATATGGGGTCAAGTTAATCACAGGGTTAGTTTTGATTAGATAACCGAGATCGTCTCGCTTTTATTTATTCAGTGCTTCCTTAGCTATAGATAAGTCCTGATTAACTCTCTTCCGTATTTTCTGAAGCAGCGTCGGCTGCATTACTATCGGATTCCGATTCAGTGACTATCTCAGTACTTTCTTCAGAATTTCTTTTCGTTTTTTCTAATTGAGCATCACTAGCTACTGGATTTAATCCCACGCTAACAACCGGGGTCGCGCGACTGTCTTGTAGTGGCTGGGTACTGGCGGTTGATAAAGGTGCGGTAACGGTTTTCTTCTCATCTTTCTCTATCGGATAGGCAGGAAATTCTAAATTTATACGAGGTGATGCCGCCATACTTTTTCTTAGATTTTCTAAGCTTTCGGGGGTTACATTGTTTAGATAAAAAACGAACTCACTTTTTTTAAGTTGGGCTCTTTCGCGATCTGATTGCTTTGATGTCGTGATGTGACTTGAATAAAATTTTTCGACGTAAGCAAGACAAAAAGTAATTGGGTCTGCTTCGAATTTTTCATACTCTCCCGCACTCAATTCCAAAATAAGGTGTTCAAACGATTTGAGAAAATCTTCTGAAAGTTCATGGATCTCTGAGTAGTAATTGAAATTTCCCAAAAACTGCTTTCTTCTTTCTTCAGAAATTGTGTTTATCTGTACCGATGGCTGAATCCCTGAAATTTTTTTAGTATTATTTTTTCCGCGCGGGCTAAGTGCAATTTCTGATTCAGGTTTAACATAGCTCTTAACTTTTTCTGCCGCTGGTGCAAGAGCATCAATATCTTGCTTTTTAATAGTCGCAATGACATCACGTATGGATTTTTCAGCCGCTTGTCTTTCTTTATTTAATACGCCCTTATAAAATTTATCAAGGTACTTTTGGCAGAAAGGTATGGGGTCTTTTTCAAATTTCTCATACGCCTTATCCGACATTTCTGCCATTACATGATTTTGAAATGCCTTATAAAATTCCATTGAATACGTGCTTAGTTTGGCCAACTTACTGAAATCTCTGAAAAATTTTTGCCGTTGATAACTACTTTGTTTTTGTTTGATTTCTCGTTCTTTATCCCACTCTATTTTCTCGCGTATGCGAGGAGACAATGTTGTAGCTGCTTGCTCGCTAACCATACCGCTTCGTAATGGTGCAGCTTTTGTCGATTGTAGGGTTTTTGATTTAAGTAACTCACGACGACCTGATGCGTTTTCTTTCGGCGCTTTGCTGACGAGTTCTTTGCGTCCGCTCATTATTTGGATATAACCTCGCACCCTACTTTCGAATACATCACCCTTTAATTCTTTACGACTTAACATAATATCTGTGACGAATTTACCTGCCCTATGAGCGAAATACGAATTTGAAAATGAATTGAATTTTTCTGATCCAATCATATGTTCATTGGTATATTTTTGTACAGATACACCCCATGCAATCATATAGCCTCGTGTTGATATGAAAGCTATCAATGCCTCTGAACGGAGGCTCATGATTTCTTTCATGTTGGTGCAATTTATTTTTTTTAACCAATAAACTACCGCATCATCTATACCCCTCAGCAACGATTTCCAAACTTCGGGAAGCTGTGAACTCGCCAAATTTTCATTTTCTCCACAAACCCACGTTATTAATGGTTTGATCACGGGATCCATTAAGTATTTTACTTTTTCTGATTGCTGCATTTCTTTAGGCCGCATTCCTTTAGCTGCAGTCTCCACTTGGTTAGCAACGGGTAGATAATTTTTCAGTACCGTTTTTCGCAATTCATTACATTCGGGCGTATTAAATACTTTCTCGGCCCAAGGCTGAAGAAATTTTTCTATAAGATTGATGGAGTCATAAAACGTACCATCACTCGTTGTGAAATTCAGCACTAGCAAGCCCCCCCTAAGTAACGGCTTGCCTTGATTAAATGTTGACGTTGGTGATGTAAAGCCTGCTGTTTGAACCTCCACTAATAAATTACCTAATTCGGTTGGGTCGATGTGTCCAGTTGTTAATGCTTTTTCAATCATTTGGTGTGATTTGGTGCTCAATTGGTCTGCCGGCATACCCTTTTGATTGCTCGCTACCGATGTAGCATTGCGGGCACTCACTGGGACGTTACTGGTGGAAACCGGCGCTGCCTGAGAGCTAGGCGTCTTAGGAATAGTTGGCAACGACCGCGCCGGTGCCGCAGATGATGGCGTTTGACCTTGCGTATTGGTATTCGACGTCGATGGACTGTTACCAGAATTCGGCTTAGGCGCATTGCCTTCGCGCGGTGACATGGTCCGGTGCGAGGCGAGAGCTTTGATAGAGCTTGGACTAGCCGGCGTGCGGGTTTTCAGCGTGGCTGTCGTTGATGAACCAGGTAGTTTCAATATTGGAACCTGCACCTTGGGCTTACTCTGGAAGATTTTTTTTGATTGATCTGTATTGGCTGGCTTTTCTTTCGGCTTTTCTTGAGTGTCTTGAGACAAATCTCCTTGGGTATGCTGTTCTTCCTGGCTAGAGTCGTCGTCGATCTGTTGTTGGGCAGTAGCATCTGGATTAAAAACTCCATCAATAGGGTTTTTCGCTACTGGTTTACTGGTCAGGGTTGGTGATTGCTCCTCCTTTTTATCCTTTGTCTTAGTGGGCGGGCTCTCAGCGCCTTGGGGTTTTTCGATTTCATTACTGGAATTACTCCTGCTGATTGGGGGAGTGCTCATAAAAGACCTCACAATGGATTAAAAGCCTGAGCGGTTAAAAAATCAGGCGGCTTTAGCTCTGTAACCCATTAATTTGGTCAGTTCCGTTGTTCGATAATCAAATTATTAATTCGGCAATCCTGGCATTAAAAATTTATGTTCTTTTTGCTTACGCACCAAGGAAATTGACATGCTCTGATGGAATTGGCGGTAAGGACTTTGTTTTCTTGTTCACCATGCGCTCCCCGCCTGCGGCTTAATCATTACTTATATAAAGGCTTTGCTTGACTTACCTGGGATGCGGAACCTATATTGCTGACCCACCGGTTAGTAATTTATCGCATGCCATGCCCCTTGCCGACATCAAAACCAAACCTCGCTGGGAACGTCGCAAAGACGCCCGACCTCAGGAATTGCTAGCTGCTGCGCTAGACATATTCGTTGAGCGTGGCTATGCCGCTACCCGACTCGATGATGTCGCCGCCCGCGCCGGCGTATCCAAAGGCACGCTATATCTTTACTTCGAGAACAAAGAAGAATTATTCAAAGAGGTGGTGCGCGCCAATCTGGTATCGGCACTGGCTGAAGCAGAAGAGTATGTGAGCCACTACACCGGCAAAAGCCGCGATCTTTTACGCGGATTTATTTTGCGCTGGTGGAAACACGTAGGCGAAACCAAGCTATCGGGCATATCAAAATTAATGTTGGCCGAATCTGGGAATTTCCCTGACGTGGCGCGCTTTTATCATGAAGAAGTTATACAGCGCAGTAACGCACTCATTATCGGCCTGCTGGAACGCGGTATTGCGCGCGGCGAATTCCGACCCATAGACACCGTCAATGCCAATCTGGTCATAGTGGCGCCTGTCGTCATGCTGATGATGTGGAAACATTCTTTCCATAACTGTCGCCTGGAACCGATTTCAGCACCCGATTATCTGGATTGTTTTCTTGATTTGTTATTAAACGGCATTCAATCACCTTCAGGCTCACTACCTGACACTCACTCGCTTAATTAACCATGTCTAACCGCACCTGGCGTCGAATTATTGTTCTTCTTATCCTGCTTATTCTTGGTGGGGTTGGCACATCGTTGGCGCTACGTCCTAAGGCTGTTACCAAGCCTGCGGCTGCTGACATACCAAAAGCTGCGACAGTTCCCACCTTGGAATTTCTACCTTCGGAGATCTTTACTGCCAAACCTCTCGAGCTTCAGCAAATTCTCTCTCTCTCTGGAGCGCTTCAGGCAGTTGATATATCCAGTGTCAAAGCGCGCGTTGCTGCAGAAGTAAAGGAAATTTCTGTACGAGAAGGCGATACAGTCCGGGCCGGACAAATCGTCGCGAGAATGGATGTCACAGAATTTCAAGCACGTGTCGATCAAGCACGCGGCACACTGAATGCGGCTCGTGCTCAACTCGACATTGCTACAAAAAATCGCGATAACAATCGTACCTTGGTCGAAAAGGGATTCATTTCGAAAAATGCGTTCGACAACTCTGCCAGTCAATATGCTACCGCTGAGGCGAATGTCGAAGCGGCCAAGGGTGCACTAGATGTTGTTCAAAAATTAGTTAATGACACCGTCATTCGATCACCGATTTCTGGCGTAGTTGCTAAGCGGTATGTACAGGCGGGTGAAAAAGTATCTGCTGATAACAAGTTGCTCGATATTGTTAACCTTCAAAAACTGGAGCTCGAGGCTGCGGTTCCTACCAATGACATTATCAGTGTCACTATCGGTCAGCGTGTAAATTTGCATATCGATGGCTGGCCCCAAAGCATAGAAGGCAAAGTAGTACGGATTAATCCAGCCACACAATCTGGCTCGCGATCGGTTGTTGTTTATGTGCAGATTGCCAATCCACAAAACCAGCTGCGCTCTGGCATGTTCGCTGAAGCACAATTAATTGTGAAATCCAAATCCGGTGTGTTGGCACTTCCTCAAAATGCTCTGCGCAAAGATGGGAATGGAAGTTTTGTTTACGTGATTGAGGGCGATACTTTGGCACGCAAACCAGTTACCTTAGGGATGAATGGCCGCAGTGGAGATGACTACATGACAGAAGTTTTGTCAGGTCTTGATTTCGGCACGCAAGTCATACGTACTGACATGGGCAGCCTGCAACCCGGTGTTCGTGTGCACATTAACGCTGCTGTCAAATAAAAGGTTACTGATCCATGTGGTTCACTCGTATCAGTATCAGCAATCCTGTTCTTGCCACCATGATGATGGTGGCTTTCGTTGTACTCGGCTTATTTTCTTATAAGCGTTTACGTGTTGATCAGTTTCCAGATGTGACCTTTCCTATCGTGGTGGTACAAACAGACTATCCCGGTGCCGCACCTGAAACCGTAGAGAGTGATATTACCCGCAAAGTCGAAGAAGCAGTCAATACTATTAATGGCATTAACAGTCTTACTTCTCGATCGTATGAAGGACAGTCGATAGTCATTATAGAATTTGTGCTGACGGTCGACCCGGCACAGGCCGCACAAGACGTACGCGAAAAAGTCGCGTTAATTAAAGCGGCTTTTCGCAGAGAAGTAAAAGAACCGCGGGTAACACGTTTTGATCCGTCAGACAGACCAATATTCTCGCTGGCGGTGACAAATGATGCAGATAAAGGACGCTATAGCCTGCGTGAGCTCACAACGATTGCAGATCAGCTCGTCAAAAAACGACTGGAAAATGTGCGCGGCGTGGGCTCTGTTAACTTGGTTGGTGGTGTTAAACGTGAAATTCAAATTTACGTCAAGCCAGCTGAAATGCAGGCACTAAACATCAGCATAGATCAGGTACTCAATGCTGTTCGCAATGAAAACCAGGAGTTACCCGCTGGTGCGGTACGTGCTCTGGCAAATGAACAAATGGTACAGGTGCAGGGCCGACTTAAACGTCCGGAAGACTTCGAACGTATTGTTGTCGTCAAACGAGGTGGGCATGCGGTCTTATTAGGACAAATTGCTCGCGTAGTCGATAGCCAGCAAGAGCAAGAGAGCTTGGCTATATTTAATGGTCAACGCACATTAGCTCTAGACATCCTCAAGGCCCAAGGTCAAAACACCATAGAAGTAGCTGACGGCTTAAACAAGGTCATTAAAGAATTACAGCCCACCATGGATGCTCTGCATCCAGGCATCAAAATTGAAGTAATAAAAGATGGTTCGCGACAAATACGCGTGGGCGTTGAAAACGTACGCCGCACCCTGATCGAAGGGGCTTTATTAACTATCCTGATTGTATTTTTGTTTTTAAATTCATGGCGATCGACAGTTATTACTGGCTTAACACTGCCCGTATCATTAATCGGCACGTTTTTATTTATGGATATGTTTGGCTTCACAATCAATATGATCACGCTGATGGCACTGTCATTATGTGTGGGATTATTAATTGATGATGCAATTGTTGTGCGTGAAAATATAGTTCGTCATGCAGGCATGAAGGTTAATGGACGCTACAAGCAACCGCGTCAAGCTGCACTAGAGGGTACGCAAGAAATAGGCTTGGCTGTTCTCGCCACTACGTTTTCTATTGTTGCCGTGTTTATTCCTGTAGGCTTCATGGGCGGCATCATTGGTCGTTTCTTCCATCAGTTTGGTATTACTGTTGCCGCTGCAGTGCTGATATCGATGTTTGTATCGTTTACTCTGGATCCGATGTTGTCATCTATCTGGCACGATCCTGAAGTACACGGGCAACATGGCCCGCGACATGGTTGGTATGCAAACACCATAGGTCGCGTACTAGGACAATTTGAGAAACTGGTGCAATGGTTCTCGAGCTTGTACCAAATCGCATTGCGATGGTCACTTAAACATCGCGTAGCGACACTCATACTGGCGATCGCGACTTTTTTTGCTGGTCTGGCTATACCTGCTTCCGGATTAATAGGTAGTGAATTCGTACCGCAAGCGGATTATTCAGAAACCGGCGTGGTGTTCTACACGCCAGTAGGCTCATCGCTAGAATTCACAGAAAGTAAGGCACGCCAGGTTGAGGCTGCATTACGTGCACTACCTGAAGTGCGCGATCTGTACACCACGATTAATACGGGTACTTTGCAAGGCAAAAATTATGCGACGGTCTATGCGCGACTACTACCGCGCAGCGAACGCAAGCGCTCAACCAAGCAATTGAATCAGCCTTTGCGTGAACAGCTGATGAGAATTCCTGGCATCACAGTGACGCATGTAGGCACACTTGATGGTGTAGGTGGCGACAACAAACAGCTACGTTTATCTATCCTCGGTCCCGATTTAAAGCAACTGGCAAAAATTTCTGATGAAGTGAAATCAAAAATAGCAGCTATGCCAGGGGTCGTTGACCTCGACTCGAATTTAAAACCGAGTAAACCCAGCATATGGATAGAACCCTACCGAGAAATAGCAGCCGATCTAGGTGTTGGTGTGGCTCAGATTGGTAATACTCTGCGCCCACTCTTAGCTGGCGATCCGGTGGTGGGCTGGCGGGCACCCGATGATGAGACCTACGATGTTACCGTCAGGTTAGCGCCCTCTGAGCGCACCAATATTGCTGATCTTTCACGCCTCATGTTGGCCAGCACACAAATGAATAGTGATGGCACACCGCTGATGGTGCCACTGCGCCAAGTGGCTAGCATCACACCAGCGTCGGGTGCCAACCAGATCAATCGTCGCGACCTTAATCGCGAAGTGGAATTGTCTGCTAATGTCGTGGGCCGCTCAGCGGGACAAGTAAGCGCTGAAGTAAAAGCGGTTTTAGAAAGCATGAACTGGCAACCGGGGTACCGCTTTCAAATTGGCGGCGCAACTAAAAATATGCAGGAATCATTTGGCTATGCTTTGTCTGCGCTGGTGCTGGCCATCATTTTCATTTACATGATTCTGGCATCCCAGTTTGCCAGTTTCCTGCAACCGATAGCCATTATGTCGGCACTGCCACTGACTCTGATCGGTGTGTTTCTTTCATTAATGTTTTTCCGATCAACCCTGAACTTGTTTTCCATCATAGGCTTTGTGATGTTGATGGGATTAGTTACCAAGAACGCCATCTTGTTAGTGGACTTTGCGAACCAAGCGCGCAAAGAAGGTATGGAACGCGGCGAGGCCTTACTCGAAGCAGCGCATGTGCGTCTGCGCCCAATTTTAATGACCACGCTAGCAATGGTGTTTGGTATGGTGCCACTGGCGCTAGGTTTGGCTGAAGGCTCGGAGCAGCGAGCGCCCATGGGTCAGGCTGTTATAGGAGGAATCATCACCTCTTCCATCTTAACCCTGGTGGTGGTACCTGTGATTTATACCTGGTTAGATGATTTTGCTATTTGGATACGCGCACGATTTTCGTCCGCCGAAAATGTGAGTGAGGCAGCTACCTCTGCAAGAGACCAGCTACCTACAAAAAATGATAGCGTCGTTTGATAAAATGATTCACTTTTTCCGCTAACCATTAATGCTACTTTGCCAGACAGCCATGAACCTAGAACAAGCCCGTATCAACATGATAGAGCAGCAAATTCGTACCTGGGATGTACTCGATCAGCAGGTTTTACAAACATTGGTAGCCGTGCGTCGCGAAGCCTTTGTTCCAACGGCGTACCAATCGTTGGCATTTGTTGATACTGAAATTCCACTACCGGGTGGTGAAAACATGTTGTCGCCCAAAATGGAAGCACGCCTGTTACAAGAGGCTGACATCGGTGACCATGAATCTGTACTTGAAATCGGTGCCGGCTCAGGCTATATGGCCGCCTTGATTGCGCATCATGCGCGACATGTGACGACCATCGAGATACTTCCTGAACTCAAACAACTGGCAGAATCCAATCTGGCTAACTACGGAGTAGCCAATGTTAATGTCGAGCTAGGTAATGGTGCACATGGCTGGCCTGGCAGCGGCTCTCGTTCAGCGCCCTGGGATGTGATCATGATTTCAGGCGCATTGCCGGTTTTACCGAAGGCATTTCTTGAGCAAATGCGTATAGGTGGGCGGCTACTGGCTGTGATAGGCGAAGCCCCAGTAATGACTGCCTGCCTGTTTACTCGCACTAATGATGATGCCTGGGACAAGCGTATTTTGTTCGAAACCTGCATTAGGCTTTTACATGATGTCGAAACCCCTTCGTCATTTCATTTTTAATCGATAACTAACAGCCTATGAATCACATATCGGCACTCGAACTTGCTCACTGGCTCAACGACTCTCAGCGTAAAACGCCTGTGCTGCTCGATGTGCGTGAACCGTGGGAATTCGATACCTGTCATATCCCAGGTTCGAAGCTTATGCCTATGTCTAACGTACCCTCTATGCAAGAAGAATTA
>CAYUDI010000037.1:0-3154 GCA_964443585.1 uncultured Bifidobacterium sp. | reverse complement strand
GATCCAGAACAACCTATTGTTTGTATTTGTCATCACGGCGCTCGGAGTATGCAGGTTGCCGCATTTCTTGAACGCGCAGGATTCAATGATGTAACTAATCTAACGGGTGGAGTGCACGGTTGGGCTATGCAGGTTGATGAGCAGATGCCTACTTATTGAAGTTTGGGAAATAGTAATTTACCAAGAAATGTCTCGTTTTATTGAATCAGTACTTCATTAGTAAAAAATCACGGAAAAAAAAGAATGCAACGAACTCAAATAGCATCATTTTTGGCAGGTATGTTTTTGGCTGTGGATGTACACGCCATGACGCTGCTGGAAGCGTTTAATGCAGCGCAGACTTACGACAGTCAGCTTGCAAGCGCGCGCGGTGCGCGCGATGCAGCTCGCGAAAAATCAACTCAGGGATTTGCAGGCCTACTGCCAACGGTAACAGCTTCGTCCAGTATCAACCGCATTAATGCTCACGTAACGAGCATAGGCGTAGATCGAACCATCGATTACACCCAAGAGGTGTATCAGATACAGTTACGTCAGCCAATTTATAACCGAAATAATTTAGATGTATATGAGCAAAGCAAGTTGCAAGTAGCTGCTGGCGAAATTCAGTTTGAACAAGCGCGAAATGATCTTGCTTTGCGAGTTGCGCAAGCTTACTTTGATGTACTCGCTGCACAAGATGCTATTTTATTTATACAGGCACAAAAATTAGCTATCACTGAGCAACTTGAATCAGCTAAGCGAAATTTCGAAGTGGGTACAGCAACAATCACGGATACACACGAGGCACAAGCACGCTTTGATCTGACACTTGCTCAAGAGATTACGGCACAAAATGATCTCGAAGTTAAACGAAATGCTTTTGCTGTGGTCACCGGCCTAGTTCCACCAGAGCTGCGTAGCCTGCGACCCAAAATACAGCTTTCCAGCCCTGAACCATCCAACATGGACAAGTGGGTGCAAAGCGCCGAAGTTGGAAATTTTGCTGTTATTGCCCAAGGCTTGCTGTCTGAAATCGCCAAGCTTGAAATTCATCGTAATCGAGCTGGTCATTTACCCACCCTTGATGCGGTTGCGGTTCAAACCCAGCGCAAGGACTTGACATTCACCAGCCCTACTACTGTGAATACAGCCGCGATAGGCGTTCAATTGACCATACCCTTGTTCTCTGGTTTTTCAACCACGAGTAAAGTTCGCGAGGCCATTGCATTAGAAAACCAGGCTGTAGCTAATTTAGATACGGCCAAACGAAACGCTGCGCAAAATGCGCGTGCAGCCTATCTCGGCGTACAAAGTGGCCTGTCTCAGATACGTGCGCTGGAGGCTGCAGAAGTTTCGAGCAATTCTGCGCTCGAATCGAACAAGTTAGGCTATGAAGTGGGCGTGCGTATCAACATAGATGTACTCAATGCGCAGCAACAACTGTACTCAACTCGACGTGATCTGGCCAAGGCACGATATGACACCTTGGTTAATGGCTTGCGACTAAAAGCAGCCTCAGGTACCTTGGGCGAGGTTGATCTGGCCGAATTGAATACATTGCTCGAAAGCCGGTAATTAGTCTTCCTCTGGTTGTATCGTCAGGGTTCGTTTTTTAGCACCTTTGCCCGTTTGGTAAAACAGGTACTTAAAGAATTCAAAAGTCTGAGTTACCTTTTTTTTTTACGTTTCCAATTTTAAAAACGCGGCTTCTACCAGACAGAAATCGCTATACTGAGTACTAATAAACAGAACACTCATACCGGTCGATTGCTGTCATAACTTTATTCGGCCTGGAGATATCCTGAGCTAGCATATCGCTCCTGAATCGCTCTCTACGTTTTCATTTTGTAATTCCCCAGTGTGCACCGGCGACCGGCAGGTGACATTTTTTGATTGGCTGGACAACATGACACTCACGTCGCGCTCATTTTTTCTTTACGTCTTCTTATTGCTTTCACTGTATGCCTGCAGTGATAAAAAACCAGCTACACCACCGGGTACTGGCGCTCCGCCTCCGGCGAATGTTGCCGTCATTACGGTCGCACCCGAAGACGTTGCTAACACAACGGAGCTACCTGGCCGAATTGAAGCCGTTCGTACTGCCGATGTGCGTGCCCGCGTTGGCGGCATAGTGCAAAAACGTTTGTATGGTGAAGGCAGTGAAGTTCGTGCTGGTGCTGTGTTGTATCAGATTGATGCCGCACCTTTTCAGGCTGCTTACAACAGCGCCGAAGCTGCCTTAGCTCGCGCCGATGCCAATCTCGGTCAAGTCAATACGCGTTTAAACCGCTACCGCAGCCTGGTCGACAGTAATGCCATCAGCAAACAAGAATTTGACGACGTGCTAAGCGCACAAAAATTAGCTGCTGCCGACGTTGCTGCAGCCAAGGCAGTGCTAGACAATGCGCGCTTAAATCTTTCGTACTCCACCATCACCGCACCTATCGCTGGACGTATAGGCCGCACGCTGGTCACAGAGGGTGCACTGGTGACGGCCAACGATCCAACAGCACTCGCTGTCATTCAACAACTTGATCCAATTTATGTCACGTTAACTCAATCGAGTGTCGAGCTATCTCAGCTGCGTGAAAAAATTACGCAGTCTGGTCAGCGTGGAACGAAAATAAAATTAACGCTGCTAACGGAAGATGGCAAACCTTACGCGCACACGGGTCAATTTTTATTTTCAGAGACAACTGTCGATCCATTATCCAGTTCAGTTATATTGCGCGCGCAATTTCCTAACCCGGAACGCTCACTACTACCGGGTATGTATGTTCGGGTAAAGCTAGAGCAAGGTGTACGCAGCGGCACCATCACCGTGCCACAACAGGCTGTGATGCGAACGGCTGACGGATCGGTTGTCATGAGTGTCAACGCCGAGGGTAAAGTCATACCCAAGCCCGTGAAAACGGGTGGCGCATACGGTACGCGCTGGATTATTACGTCAGGACTCGATTTAGGCGATCAAATCATTGTCGAAGGCCTGCAAAAAGCCAAACCTGGCGCAACTGTTAAAGCGAGTCCGTGGGAGCCTGCAGGAGCAGCACCTACCAATGGAAGCTTACCCACACCCGCGGCACAAGAAAAGAAATAAGGACGCTTCACCATGGCTAAGTTTTTTATCGATCGTCCAGTCTTTGCCTGGGTGATCGCGCTGTTCATTCTGCTT
>CAYUDI010000036.1:0-16650 GCA_964443585.1 uncultured Bifidobacterium sp. | reverse complement strand
TCGATGGTCGCTCCCCACCCGACCTCCATGGTGTAGACCACCCTAACGCGTTGCAAGTAGCGCACCCTAACCTCACCATGGATGTCACAGTCACTACCCATAATGAAGGTGGAGCGAACCAACGTACCGGCTTAGTCACCGACGCCATCGCGCAGGACCTACCTAATTTAGATGGCTGGCGCGCCTATGTTTGTGGTGCGCCACCCATGGTTGAAGCGACCACTACTTTACTAAAGCAACGAGGCATAAAAGAGCAGCATGTCTATGCCGACGCGTTTTACGCTAGTGGCACCTAAAGGAGACAGCATGTCCACTACAGCATCAACAGCTAACACTGCACAGTTAAGTCAACGACAGCAGTACTACGATCGTATCGCGCAAGATCACATGACACCGCTGTGGGAAGTATTGGGTGCATTAGTGCCTAAGCAACCCACTAGCCCTGCGCAAGCAGCGATGTGGCGCTACGCCGATTTGCGCGACAAAGTCCTAGAAGCAGGTCGCCTGATCACAGCTGAACAAGCCGAGCGTCGCGTACTCATATTAGAAAACCCGGGTCTAGCGGGTCAGTCGGCTATTACGCAATCACTCTACGCAGGCCTGCAATTGATACTGCCCGGTGAGGTCGCACCTGCGCATAGACACACGCAATCCGCTTTGCGACTGGTCATGGATGGAGAAGGCGCCTATACCGCAGTCGATGGTGAGCGCACGACCATGCACAGAGGCGACTTCATCATCACACCGTCATGGACATTTCATGATCATGGCAACTTGGGTAATGAGCCTGTAGTCTGGCTCGATGGACTTGATATACCTGTCGTTCGTTTTTTAGATGCTGGCTTTGCAGAGCATGCTCAAAGGGCGTCGCAAGAGTCGGCGCGTTCTGAAGGTGATGCCTTGGCACGCTATGGCAACAACATGGTGCCCGTCGATTTTTATCAAGCGCCGGCTGAACCCACACGCGTATTCGTCTATCCCTACGCACGTACGATGGAATCACTAACCCACATTACTACTGGCACACCTGATCCTCACTTAGGTCACAAGCTACGCTATGTAAATCCTGCGACCGGCGCATCGCCTATGCCAACGATCGGCGCCTTTACTCAGCGCTTACCCGCAGGTTTTGAAACACGCTCATATCAATGCACCGATGGCACGGTGTATGTGTGTTTAGAAGGTGAAGCTACTGTTGCAGTGGGAGATAAGGAATGGCAATTACAACGCGATGATATTTTTGTTGTTCCGTCTTGGCAGCCACTGAAGTTTTTAGCTCAGCATGACACCACGCTATTTAGTTTTTCTGATCGCCCTATCCAACAATCATTGGGTCTGTGGCGCGAGGCTCGTGGTTAATTATTCCATCGTCCACCATTCATTTCACAGGAATCCTTATGAAGTATGCCATTCCCTTACCTCCTACCTACGCCCTGTCTATTGCAAACAGCGATGAATTTTTTCCGGTCAATCGCGTATTTTGTGTTGGCCGTAACTATGCAGCACACGCTCGTGAAATGGGCAAAGACCCAGATCGTGAAGCACCCTTCTTTTTCATGAAGCCCGCAAGCGCTGTTGTGCAAGCGGGTGAAAAAGAAATTACCCTTCCCTATCCACCGATGACGAGTAATTTTCATCACGAAATAGAGCTGGTAGTCACCATAGATAAAGGTGGCAAAAACATTCCTGTAGAGCAGGCGCTCGAGTATGTACATGGCTATGCCGTTGGTCTAGACATGACACGACGCGATTTGCAATTAGAAGCGCGTGACAAAGGTCGACCATGGGAATTCGGCAAATCATTTACAGCATCGGCGCCTATAGGACCAATATCGTTGGCCAAACAGATAGGGCATCTTTCAACGGCAACGATTTCGTTAACAGTCAATGACCAACCGCGTCAGTCATCGGATATCGCCAAACTCATTTGGTCAGTTGCTGAATCCATATCATATTTATCACGCTACGAAACCCTAGAACCCGGCGACCTCATCATGACCGGCACACCCGAGGGCGTGGGTGCGGTTGTGCCCGGTGACGTTATGCACGGGCATATCGATGGTCTTGGTGACATTGTTGTTCGCGTAGCGTAGTCATTGCATATAGGGAGAAGTCGATGGGTAATTCGCCAGAGGTGTTTAGCCAACCGCATGTATGGGAAACCGAAGGTTCTAGCCGCATTCCTTTTTGGGCGTATACCGATGAAGCTATCTATAAAAAAGAACTGGATCGTCTTTTTTATAAAGCGCACTGGAGCTACATAGGCTTAGAAGCTGAAGTACCCAACCCGGGCGACTTCAAACGTACTGTTATTGGCGAGCGCTCAGTCGTATTAACGCGGGACATGGATGGTTCATTACATGTTGTAGAAAACGTCTGTGCACATCGTGGCATGCAATTTTGCCGCGAGCGTCACGGGAATAAAAAAGAATTAGTCTGCCCTTATCACCAGTGGAATTACTCGCTCAAAGGTGATCTGCAAGGCGTGCCGTTTCGCCGTGGCGTAAAACACGACGGCAAGGTCAATGGCGGCATGCCCAAGGAATTTAAAACGGAAGACCACAGCCTGACCAAGCTAAAAGTAGCCACACGCGGCGGCGTGGTGTTTGCCTCGTTCGATCATGACGTTGAGCCTTTCGAGGAGTATCTGGGCCCCACCATACTTGCCTACTTTGATCGCCTGTTTAGCGGTCGCAAGCTGACTATCCTGGGTTACAACCGCCAGCGTATACCCGGTAACTGGAAGCTCATGCAAGAGAACATCAAAGACCCCTACCATCCGGGTTTGCTGCATACCTGGTTTGTGACCTATGGTCTTTGGCGCGCAGACAATAAATCTGAATTAAAAATGGATGCGCACTTTCGACATGCCGCCATGATTTCTACCCGAGGCACAGGTGCTGCAAAAGAAGACGTCACCCAAGGCGTGACCAGTTTTAAAGAAAACATGGAGATTCAAGATAAGCGCTTAATCGATATCGTGCCCGAAGCATGGTGGAATGGCCCTACGGCTGTGATGATGACCATTTTCCCCAGTGTGATCTTTCAGCAGCAAGTCAATAGCGTATCAACACGACATATACAACCTAACGGCCATGGCTCTTTTGATTTTGTATGGACGCACTTTGGCTTTGAAGACGACACCGAAGAAATGACCCAGCGTCGGCTGATACAAGCCAATCTGTTTGGCCCTGCAGGTTTTGTATCGGCAGATGATGGCGAGGTCATAGAACTCTCGCAATGTGGGTTCGAACAAAAACCTTCGCATCGCGCCGTGGCTGAACTGGGTGGCTATGACTGCGAAAACACCGATCATATGGTGACAGAGACCTTGATACGCGGCATGTATAACTACTGGCGCAAAGTAATGGAGGTATAACAACCATGACCACACCACCCAACAGCCATACCCTGTTTGAACTTATTCATTTGTATAGCGACTACGCTTCGGCTATCGATAGCGCGCAGTGGGACAAATGGATAGATTTTTTTACCGATGAGTGCGAATACAAAATTCAACCTCGTGAAAATTATGATCGAGGATTCCCTCTGTGCACTCTTGCGCTGCTGAGTAAAAATATGCTTAAAGATCGTGTCTATGGCATACATGAGACGCTCTATCACGATCCGTACTACCAACGTCATGTGGTTGGTTTACCTATCATCCGAGAAGAAAAAGATAACGTGATTATTGCTGAAGCAAACTACGCGGTATTTCGTACCAAACTGTCTGGCGAATCAACGGTCTTTAATGTGGGGCGTTACCTTGATCGCATTACACGTGATTCCACTGGGTTGAAATTCAACTCACGCCTCTGTATTTACGACAGTGAGATGATTCCTAATTCCATCATCTACCCAATTTGAAGGAAATCGTGATGAGTACGCAATGGATAGACGTAGCGGCGGCTGATGCAGTTCCAGAGGACGATGTGATCGGTATAGATACAGCAGGTAAAAGCATCGCTCTGTATAACGTAGAAGGCACCATCTATGCCACCGACAACATCTGCACTCACGGTAACGCAAAGCTTTGTGATGGCTTTGTAGAAGGACATGAAATTGAATGTCCACTGCATCAGGGTAAATTTGACATACGTAATGGCAAGGCCATGTGCGCACCGTTGACTGAGGATCTCAGAACGTACCCCGTTAAAATTGAGGGACACCGGGTGTTGGTTGAAATCTAGATTGACATAGATTTATTACTAAAAATTTACATGGCACAGACCTCTAACATGCTTGTATTGCACAACTACTTTCGTAGCTCAGCCGCTTATCGCGTGCGCATCGCTATGAATCTCAAGGGCTTAGATTATGAGTACCTCTCAGTGCACCTGACCCGCGAAGGTGGCATGCAATTTAAAGAGAGCTACACATCCCTTAATCCGCAGCAGCTGGTTCCATTACTTGATGATGATGGATTTCATGTCAGTCAATCGCTGGCTATCATTGAATATCTTGATGAAAAATATCCGGCGATACGGTTAATGCCCGACTCATTGCAAGGTCGTGCGCGTGTGCGTCAGCTAACACTCGCTATCGCGTGCGACATACACCCACTGCAAAACCTACGTGTACTGAAATACCTCACTGGCAAACTCGGTATTTCGGAAGACGATAAAGCTGCATGGATAAAACATTGGTTAGCGCTTGGTCTTGCAGCACTTGAAACCGATCTTGCTCATGCACCCACGCGTGGTAAATTCTGCTTTGGCGATACACCTACGATGGCCGATTGCGCACTGGTACCCCAGATGTTTAGTGCGGTGCGATTTAATGTTGATACACAGGTGTATCCGACACTGTGTGCTATTTATGAAACGTGTGAAGCATTACCTGAATTTGCTGCGGCTCATCCGTCGCAGCAACCCGATCGCGAATAATTTTTTCAGTAACCCGCATCTAAACTCAAGCTGCATCATAGTAAAACAATAAGCCGACATAATTCGGCCACATGGAGGCGACATGACTGATGTAACAACACCCAGTTCACAGGCAGGTTTTGATGTGAGCAAAGCCATTGATGAAGGTGATTTTTCTACCTTACAAAAAATGGCGTATCTGTTTGCTGCATTAGCCATCGTGCTCGATGGATTTGATGGTCAGATGATAGGGTATGCCATACCGGTCATCATTAAAGAATGGGGTGTCACTCGTGCAGCGTTTTCTATCGCTGTTGCCAGTGGATTAATGGGCATGGCCGTTGGCAGCTTAAGCGCCGGTGTGTTGTCAGATAAAGTGGGTCGTAAGCCCGTTCTGATTACCAGCATTTTTATTTTTGGTTCAGCAACCATGCTGATAGGATTTGCACCCGATGTCACATCCATTGCCATCATTCGCTTTTTTGCGGGCTTGGGTATCGGTGCGGCTTTACCCGCAGCGACCACATTAACAGCGGAATTTATTCCGTTTCGATTTCGCACCATGGCTGTTACCACCGCCATCGTTTGTTATCCCTTGGGTGGCATGCTGGCCGGACTAGCCGCTAGCCAGATATTACCTGCGTATGGCTGGCGCACTTTCTTTTTTATTGGTGGCAGCCTGCCCATCATTTATGCGCTGGTCATGATAGTCATCATGCGTGAATCGCCGAAATATATGGCGCGACAAGAATCACGCTGGGAAGAATTACGGGCACTTATGGCTCGCATGCATCATGAAGTAAGCCATGCCATTGCATTCACCGACGGCATCATAGAAAACGCCAAGCGCGGAAGCATCAGCGATTTGTTTCGCCATGGACGCGCAGCCGATACCAGCTGGCTGTGGATTAGTTTTTTTGCTATCCAGCTCTCGTTGTATACAGCATTCAGCTGGTTGCCCACCATGCTCACCACAGAAGGTCTATCGCCCACACTCGCTGGCATGGGTTTAACGGCGTATAACTTTGGTGGTGTTATTGGTGCGGTGTTGTGCGCGTTCGCTATTAATCGTTTTGGATCACGCTGGCCTATGGTGTTTTGGGCTGCCATGTCAGCTGCAACTGCTTTTGGTTTAAAACTAGTCAACATCACTGCTGCCCCTGAGACTTTCTTGTGGGGCTTGGGATTTCACGGCTTGTTTGTCACCGCGTTGCAATGTGCATTGTTTGCACTGTGCGCGCATATGTACCCCACATTGATACGCGCAACCGGAGCTGCTTCCGCTATGGCGTTTGGTCGTATGGGCGCATTTGTGAGTTCATTTGCAGGTGCGGCCATGATTACTGTAGGCGGTGCCAATGCCTATTTGAATCTGCTGGGTGGTGCCATGGTTATCGTGATTGTGAGTTTGGCGATGATACGTGGCCATATCGGCCCGAAAGACCAACACACGGAGTAATTTGGGATCAGAGCGTCCTGCGCAGAGCTTCAAAAAACAAGCTGGACTGCAGGCGCTCTCCCTCGAGTTGTATCGCCACCGCATCAACTAGCGCACGGTTGACTGGTGCTAAGGTAGCGCCGCTGCGCGCAGCTAATACCTCGACCATGCACGCGCGCTCTAAGTAATACAAATCGTCATAGGCATACGCAATGCTAGGGCCACAGACGATAACGCCGTGATTACCCAAAAAAACAATATCTGCGCTTTGCATCACGTTAGCCATACGCTCGCCTTCGGCATGACTTAGCGCTACGCCATTGTAGTTTTCGTCGATCGCTATGCGACCGTGAAACCGCATCGCATTTTGTGACAGCGTCGTATCGAGTGCACGTTTCGTCGTTAATGTTAAGGCTGTGGCATGCGGCATATGTGTATGGAGTACACAAGACTTACCTTCGAGTCGGTGTATGGCAGCGTGTATATACATGGCCGTCGGTTCAACGTCATGATGGCCGGCTAAACGTGCGCCCTGCTCATCTATCATAACGATGTCATCAGCCTGTATTTCAGACCATAACAAACCACGCGGATTAATTAAAAACCGACCCGAGCTATCCGGTAGCTCCACGCTGAAATGATTACATATGCCCTCGCCCAAGCCATGATGCGCTGCGGCGCGCAACGCCAAAGCTAAGTCTTCCCGCAGCTGTTTGACTGGTGGGGATGTATAGTCGGTTACATGCATAATTTTCTCCCTTACGTTCTATCCGCACTGATGCCATCTGATTGATTGTCGATTTAATCATGTATCAATGAGTGGATAATACGATCATCTGCAATCGCTATGTAGCAAATAGTTAATTTTTCTGATGTGCCAAATCATTCAGTGCTGATAGTACACGCTGAGTGTTACAACTTTTTAGGAATTCATCCATGACTACCGTCTCTTGTTACGCTGCCCATGCATCTGATGCACCGCTGGTTCCTCACCACATTACACGCAGAGAGCCGGGTGCACAGGATGTGCACATCGATATTGAATTTTGCGGTGTGTGTCACACCGACATACATTACGCAAAAAATGATTGGGGCCGCAGCAACTACCCCATCGTCCCTGGTCATGAAATCGTGGGTACCGTAAAAGCAGTGGGTACAGCGGTAAACGATTTACGTATCGGCCAACGCGTCGCTGTCGGTTGCTTTGTTGGTTCATGCCATCACTGTTCGTCCTGTGAAGCGGATATGGAGCAGTACTGCCTTGCAGGATTCACTGCAACCTACAACAGCCCTAGCCCTGATGAAGGTGGCGTAACGTATGGCGGGTATTCGAAAAGTATCGTCGTTGATCGTCACTTTGTATTAACTGTTCCTGATAATCTTGACCCGGCGGGTGCTGCACCGCTACTTTGCGCTGGCATTACGACCTATTCACCACTCAAACACTGGGGTGTAAAAGCAGGCATGACTGTTGGTGTGATTGGACTGGGTGGATTAGGTCACATGGGCATCAAGTTTGCCCGTGCCATGGGTGCGCATACCGTGATGATTACCAACTCAGCACATAAAGCCGCTGATGCAAAACGCTTAGGTGCGGATGATGTACTTTTGTTTACCGATCAAGAGGCGGTAGCAAAACATGCAGGGACATTTGATTTTTTATTAAACACCATACCCGCACCGCACGATGTCACCAGCTACATGAGCCTGTTAAAAGTGGACGGCACGATGTGCATCGTTGGTTCTATAGGTCCGACATCGGATCTGAATTCCAGGCCGCTGATTTTTGGACGGCGCAGCATTGCCGGCTCATTGGTGGGTGGTATCAAAGAGACCCAGGAAATGCTGGATTTTTGTGGGCAACATCAGATCGTGTCAGATATTGAAATCATCACCATAGATGCTATCAATCAGGCCTATGAACGCATGCAAACCAGTGATGTGAAATACCGGTTTGTGATCGATATAGCTCAGTCCCTTAGCTAACCGAGCACTGTACATGTATCTACTGCTGCTCGTGAGTCGCGTACAAACAAAATGACTACCGATTTTAGGCAGTTATTTGATGAACTGCGTTTTAAACCAAGGCTGGGTCAACTGCAGCATTGATTTAGTTTTTACAACGTACAAAAACAAAAGCGATCCAGAATTATTCTGGATCGCCTTTGCTGAAATTATATGTGCTACAACAAGTAAGTGAACTTACAACTCACACCAAGACTTGCCGATTATTTTTAACAGAGATGCCCAGCGCATACGGCTTTAAGGTCTCTTCGCTCACACCATAGGCAGACATAAAGCGGGTCAGTAGTGCTTGCTCTTCTGGCGCAGCTACACCGTCCGAAAGCAATGAATCATACAAGTTAAGCAAAACACATAATTTCTGGTCCGAATTGAGCAAGCTTGCTGACTCAGTTAAGAACGCATCAACATTATTTACTTTTGCATATTTACCTGCATCTTCAAACAAGGCTTTGTCATTACCCAATGCCTGCAGTACTTGCCCAAGCTCTTCTGCCTCGACTTCACCATCGGCATGAATCATATGCAGCAAACCAACCGCTAGTGCCAGCTTAGGCGTCAATTTGGGTGGCGCCCCTTTAAACATATCAAACAATCCCATTTCCAGACTCCCTTAGTAGTTGTTATTCATCGCAGGTGCAAACATGCTGAACCTTGGTGGATGAAGTAGTACGTAACTCGTATGAGCGAGAACAGACATTCGTAACAAATCAGCAATGAGTGATACTCAGCCTGCTGTCGGAGGCAATGGTAACTCAGACCAGGTAAAAACCCTCATAAAATAAAGGGTACTGCATACTACCTTGCAGGCTGCACTAGTAAGGCTTCGCGCTCCATTTGCATCCTCTGACGCTGTTGCAGCTCTAACCATCTCGCCATGGACTGCTGATTGTCTGAACGTGTTTCGGCTTGTCGTTGCTGCATCTGGCGCCGTTGCTGGGCCAGTGCTTGCTCTGGTGTGCATACATAATTATGTGCAGCGCCACAATATAACGACGGCGCAGCTGAGTCAGCCTGCGCACAAACAGAAAATACCAGTTGAATAAGGATAAGTGCTGGCCATAGTAGTTTCATATTTAATGCGTTCTCATCAGGCTCTTTGCAGATAACACGTCGATACATTCTCAGTGAACGCATTTCTCAAAGACGCCAACCGTATCCCAGATAAACCACATAGGTATAATCGCGCTCTGCTATCGGGCTATTGGCTTGCGCATCCGACAAACGGTTGATCGAGGTACCAAAAAACAAAGCACCGCTAGGACCTATGGAATAAAGACCCGTAAGGCCTGCTGAAAGGCCCGCACCGGATTCCACATTGCGTGCCAGTCCATCAACCGTCTCCGAGGCTTTCTTACCCCAATAATAGTTGTTCATGGCTTCGTTCTGCCAAGTAGTACTCAGTAAACCATTTAAACGAAATGCACTATCCGTAATTAAAGGGCGAATAAATTGCAGCTGTGCGACCTGACCACCACTGCGGCCAGTAACATCAAATCCATAGTCAAAGTTGACCACACCTGCAGAGGTGGTCCAGCGCACGCTGGGGCCGGCGTCAATGGCGAAGTCGCGATCCGCCATACCTGCCGTGCGGGGACTATCACTGGCGTCATAACCAAAACGCGGCTCTGCATACAAACCTATGCGCAAAGATCGATCATCTGTCGTAAACCCCCAAACACCTGCCTTCAGGCCAGATACATAGGCCAGATTGCCCCAACTATACTGAACAACAGGCAGCGTTAAGACACGCATGTCACTGCTACCGGGTGTTTTAGGCATAACACCCAGACCCAGGCCTAAAAAATTACTCCCAGATGGCACGGGCTGCTGCGCCTGTTTCTCAGCCGCTGATTGTGCTAAGACATGAGAAAACGTGAACAGAGAAGATAAAAATACTGCGCCGAAAAAAACGTTTTTAGATAGAGACATGAGAGAGGGTGAATAGTGTAATAAATCGGATAAAAAAATACATGGCAATTAAGACAAACAAAGTGATTTACGACTCAAGTTCCTCCTGCCAGAATGATCAAATTAATTTGATAAACTAGTGTAAAGCAAAAATGCTCTAAACGCGGTGAAGTTTACTGATGAAGTACCGACCTAATAAAAACAAATCGCCATACGATAAAAAATGACTAACTACAGCACTATAGAATTAAGAGATTTAAAACTTCAAACACAGATAGGCACGTATGGGCCCAATGATGTTGTTCCCAATGCGCACTTACTCGACCTGACACTGCGTATACCAACTGATCTTGTTCTTATACAAACCGACGGCATGCATCATGTCGTTGATTATGATCCCTTGGTAGCCGAAATAGACAGGCTTGCTCAAGATGGCCACTACGAAACTCAGGAGAGATTAATTACACGCATAGCGGCGGCCTGCGCGAATTACCCTCAGATTATTTCGGTTGAGATTATGTTAAAAAAAATGCCCGTATTAGGTAATTCTGGAACACTAGGTGTTCGCACATCTCTTGACGAAAATGCATTGTCTGCTCTGCGCACAGCAGCTTAGCTAACGTTTATTTGTATGTAGCTCTCTGGTCGCTGAAATGTCTTACGCGTTTGCGCCATGCGCGATAACTACCTGGGGCAAGATTTTTACGCATTACTTGTTTAACCTGGTCGGGACTCAATCCATGCACAACTGAAATTTGGTGAAAACTAACGTGATCGCTCAATGCCATGTGAATAATTTCGCTAATAGTCGCCTCATCTAGCAGGGATAAGTCGCTTACCTTTTTTTGAGTGCTCGTAACTTTAGAAATCATCACTAGTCATAGTTGGTGCCAACGCGATATACCAATTAAAGCAAAATGGTTCGCATCATACATAGCGACAAACACTAACTGCAGCCTCTGAGCCTCGGGCTACTACTACTCGCCACATACTAAGTAAAAACCCAGAGCGACCATCCCAGCGTCCCGCTGCATCATCTCGATGAGCAACCTCGTCAAGTCGACACTGCTCTAAAAGATCTCGCAGTGATTGAAGTTCATTCGCTATCTCCGCAGCCGCCTCATCGATTTTTTTATCATTACTCGCTTGCTGGGAAAAATCATCGATAAATTTTATTTGTACTGCATAGTGGTGATTAACAAAGGTTTCAACTGTTTGTATGGTCGCGTAAACAGCACGCGGTCCAAAGCATGCAGGTAATGCGCCTGTTAGCCACCCAGAAAAGCGCCATAAAGGTAACAGCCAACTGCGTAAGCGCGAGGGTACGCGCTCCTCTACGAGTGATAGATGACGTTCCTCAGTCTCTAAATGATGTTGAGCAAATTCACGTAAGGCAGGGTCGCGGGATACAGCAAGTATGCCGCGATAGATCATGACGGCACCTGTCTCTCCCGCATGATCAGTGCGTAATTCTCGCTGCAGTTGTAGCGGTAGTTTGTCTACTCTGCTAGCCGAAGGCCGCCACAAAGGTCGTATACGTAGAAAAACGGTGTAGGCCACATCAAGTAATGGCAAAACCACCGGAAGACGCGCCAAGCGCCCCAGCCATCGCCAACCCGGCAGCACAGACCAAATCTCAGCGAAGGCAGCAGCACCTTGCAGCAACGTGCCATCAGCTCGGCGCACATGTAAGCGCGCCAGTGCATTGGATCTATCCAACCCTGATCCAAGTTCAGCCACACCGCATGCATGCGCATCTACCCACGCCAACGAATCCCCACCGGCTGCTTGCTGGTAGGTAGCGATTTCTGCCCGACAAAGCGGGCAGCCGCCATCGTAATAAACGCTAGGCTTATCGGTAACTAATAATGAAGGCGGCGTTGATAGCCCTGAAGCAGGCTGTGGAGAGATCGTCGACATAGTTAGATTGTTTAAACTTTGCCTAGGTAGTCACGCTTGCCGATTTCAACACCATTGTGGCGTAGGATGGCGTATACGGTGGTGATGTGAAAATAAACATTCGGCATAGCGTGGTTGAGCAAAAACTGCATGCCCTTATAGTGTGTTTCTTTATCACCGCGTTTGGTGATGATGTCTTTGTCTTCTGTGCCATCAATCTGCGCAGCACTAAAGCCCTCAATAAATGCCACCGTTTTAGCAATACGTTGCTTAAGATCGGCAATGCTCACCTCGGTATCTTCATCACTAGGAATCTCTACGCCTGCCAATCGCGCAACCACACTTTTAGCGGTGTCACAAGCAATCTGTACTTGGCGCACGAGCGGGAACATATCTGGATAAAGCCGAAATTGCGTTAAGGCTGCTTCTTGCAATTTTTTGGCGTCGACATGTGCTTGAGCTTTGTCTAGCAAATGGCTAAGGTTAGTCAACATGTTGAGAATGCGCGGCACACTCGCCTGAAACATGGAAATGGTCATGGTTATTCCTTAAAAAAAGCCATCTTCCCATGTTTTAGGAATCAAGGTGAATTGCCCGCAGAATCGGGTGGGAAGCATCCAAAGGCATAGCGAAAACTGGATGGGATTGGGGTCACACAACCTTACCAGCATCAAGCTTTTGCGCTGTTATTGCGGGAACCCGTTTAGCGACATCCTGGATCTTTAACGAAATTTCCCAATTTATACCTTATAGGATAAAGTATTTGTTATTGAGATAACCGTTTGATTGCGCATGTGTGCGTGTCTGCGCTTGGCATTAAATAATTGTTTGCTGCTGTTGTTCTTTTTTTAAAACTCAACTTATTTCACAATCACATGACCGAAAACCTAGCAGCTCGAGCAAGAAAAAAATCATTATTCGCTTATATAGTTTTAACTCTGCTATTTGTTGCCATTTTTGGCGGCATTACCCTCGTAGGGCTTTTTATTTCTCGTCTGAGTACCTAAATAGCGTTAGCCAAGTTTAGTTAAACAAGCTCGCGATTTAAGAATAGACTTAGTTTTTATAAGCTATATCCGTCGGCGGGAAATGTAGCATGAGTAATTCCGCTGACTCAGTACCGCAAGAATATTCAACCTCGCTCGTGTCGCTGGAAATAAACACATGTTCTAGCACGCTAATCTGGCAATCACCACATCGTATACCTCCCTGTATCACCACCATGAAACAACCGATGGACCCTGGTGTATGGGTAATGCGGTATGTAGTCGATGGCGGTTGCCTCACGATACCAATCGCCAAGCCATCTGCCTCGGGTGGGTGTATCCAACCAAGCTCGGTACGCGTTAGATTTTCGCGCTGCTCTGGCAACATCAAACTAAGTGAATACGTAATGTGACGCTTAGGACCTTTTTTAAATTCATGCGCAGCCTCTGGTAAAAATTTAGCTCCGGGATCGCGCATGGCACGAAAGGTAATATAGTTAAGTGTCTCTGCGCCACTGGTAATCGGTCCGTAGCCTGTGTACGCACCGGCATAATGAATCAGCAAAGGTTTGATCGGACTGCGTCCAATGACACCCTCACCCGCGGTAAACAGCTGAAACTGATTTTGAATATGAAAATGCGTGGGATTGGCGATCGTCGCTGGTTGCTCGATTAGGTAGGCCTGCGGTGAACACATGGCACCATCTGGCGATTCAAAATAATCACTACGCCAATACTGATGGCCATTCTCGCGTTCAAAAAATGTCCGGTTACTAGCCGCTGTTTGTTGAGTGCCTACGATAATCATGCGAACTCCTCATGCACTGGGTGATTCATCCAACCGGTTAATGCCTCCCATCAGCCATAACAGGGATCTGCTCATGATGGCGAGGTACGCCTTTGCCGATTGATGATCCAACGAGCCACCGGCCACAACATAATGACCAAAGCGGCCAGGGCCAACCACATCGCTATAGGCCGGGTGAAGAACACCCAAGGATCGCCATCTGATTTGATCATCGACGTTACTAAATTTTCTTCCAACATTTTGCCCAACACGACACCGAGAATAGCGGGCGCCACTGGAAAACCATTTTCTTCCATCAGAAAAGCAATCACGCCAAACACCAAAACCAGCACTACACCCATGACGGAATTGACGACTGCAAAAGCACCTACTATGCAAAATAGCAGTATCACCGGCATAAGTATATTTCGAGGAACCTTGAGCACCTTGGTGGCCAGCCTTACCGTTAACCAACCCAGCGGCAGCATGATCAAATTAGCGAGTAAAAAAACAATAAAAATAGCGTAGATGTTTTCTGGATTATTTATAAAAATAGTTGGACCAGGATTCATGTTTTTCAGATAAAGCACACCAATGGCAATTGCTGTTATTGAATCACCCGGTATGCCAAACACAATGGCAGGTATCCATGCACCTGCCAGCGCAGAATTATTTGCTGCGCCAGACTCCACTACTCCCTCGACATGACCAGTACCAAATTTTTCCGGCTCCTTAGAAAACTTTTTGCTCGTCGCGTAACTCATCCACGCCGCCATATCAGCACCCGCGCCGGGTTGTATGCCAATAATGGTGCCCATAGCACTACCGCGTATCAGCTGCCAGGGATATTTGACCAGGAGTGCCCACATCCCCGAAAAAATATTACCGATCTTTTCAGTCAGCACAACTGCGGGAGGATCCATGTCGGTGACATAACGCAGCAGCTCTGCTATTGCAAACATACCCACCATCATGGGAATGAGTTCTATCCCGCTCATGAGCTCGGGCATGCCCATCGTAAATCGCGGATACGCCGCTGGATTTTCAAGACCGATACACGACACCATCAGACCCAGCAAAAGTGATATCGAGGCTTTAAGCAAGCTACTGTTACCAATAAAAATGGCACCCGACAAGCCAAGTATCATCAACCAAAAATATTCGAACGAAGAAAATTTGAGCGCAAACTCTGCCAGCGAAGGCGAAAAAAAGATCAACACCATCGTGCCAAACAATCCACCGATTGCTGAAAAAACTAGCCCTGCACCCAGCGCAATTTCTGCTTGTCCCTTAAGCGTAAATTGATATGTCTCGTCGGCATAGGCAGCTGAGGCTGGCGTACCCGGTATGCGCAGTAAAGCACCGGGAATATCACCAGAAAAAATCGCCATCGCAGTTGCTGTCACTATGGCTGCTACCGCTGGCACAGGCGGCATGAAAAACGTCATAGGTACCAAGAGCGCTGTCGCCATCGTGGCTGTCAGACCCGGTATACAACCCACGAACAAACCAAACAGTGCAGAGAAAAAAATCACCACTAACACATAAGGATCAAACACCATCCCTAACGCTTGCATCCAGATAGCCGAGGTCATGTCGCTCACCTCACCATTGCAGCGGCTGAAGAATTCCCCAAGGCAGCGGAACACGTAAGCCCTTGTAGAACGCAGCGTGTATCACCAGAGTGACCAGCAGCGCCAATGGCAGCACGAGTTGAACACGCACTGAGAACGCAAGAAAAAGTACACCCAGGATTAACGTGCCCCACACGATAAAACCCAGTGCATCTGAAGCGACGATGTAAAACAGCAGACATCCCAGCGTCAGCAGAAAATTTCTGAGATGGTGTGCTGAACGCATCCATTCACCCAGCTCACACCACGGCTGTGTAGACGAGAGCCCTTCACGTATCAATAGCAGCGCACAAACTGCCAGCAAGCTCGCTAGCACACTAGGGAATAAACTCGGCCCCACGTTCTGACCCGGTATGGTCGGAAACGCGCTCACATTAAACAAGATGGCCAATGCCAGTGCTAGCAGCAATGCACCGCTGACAGCATCATTGAACTTCATGGTTTATCCGCTTTGGCCAGCCCGACTGCTTTCATCACAGCGCCCATGTCGGCATCACTCTTGGCCATGAACTGCTCATAGCCGTTTGCATCAGCATAGGTCGAGCCAAATCCACGATTGCTAATAAAGCCCTGATACTCTTTGCTGTCATAGATTTTTTTGAGCGCAACACCAATCTTGGCTTGTATTTCAGGTGGGAGATTTTTGGGTCCTCCAATGCCGCGCCACGCACCAACAGACCATGCGCTGCCAGTGGCAGCTTTGAGCAGAGGCACGTTGGGATAAAGCGTTGATGGTTTATCGTGCATGATCACCAATGGCCGTGCCTTACCTGCATCAATCAGCGCACGCGCCTCGGGTAAAGAGCAGGTTACAAACTCAATGCCGCCGGCCACCAAATCAGTCATGGCTTGTGCCGCCCCATTTGCAGGTACCCACGGTGTTATAGCCGGATCCATCTTGAGATCTCGCATCATGCCCGCCAACGCCAAATGCCAGATGCCGCCCTGGCCAGCTCCCGAGGCTTTAAATTTGCCGGGGTTAGCTCGTATCGCCTTGAGTAAGTCGTCCAGTGTTTTATAGGGTGAGTCTGCACGTACAGTGACGCCAGCCGGATCAAAATTCATGAGCGCTACCGGTGTGAAGTCGCGCGGCGTGAGCTGGCTCAGG
>CAYUDI010000035.1:0-17026 GCA_964443585.1 uncultured Bifidobacterium sp. | reverse complement strand
ATGTCAGATAATTCGGGATGCTCGCGTAATTCAGGCAAACCAATAAGTCGAGTTTTTGCTTTAGCCTGAACATCGACTAATAACCAGCGTGGACTTTCCGGTGTGGATTTCGGATCGTAATACGGACTCTTACGATCAAACTGAGTGGGGTCGGGATAACTAGTGCTGTGCACTTCTGCCAAACCCTGCAATCCCTGGCTCAGCACAGCTGGAATGATAGAACAGCACACCATCACCTAGTCGCATTTCATCACGCATAAAATTACGCGCCTGATAATTGCGCACTCCCGTCCACGGAACACTGCTAGCCTTTGCAGCGAGCGCATCATCGATGCTTGTCTCGTCAGGCTCAGATTTCATTAGCCAGTAACGCATTGTTTTTATTGTGATGGAGCGCACACGCCCAATAAAAAAGCGGCTGCATTGTGATGCAACCGCTAGAAATAAAATTCCCGCCTGTGCCGCTGTGCCGGCATCCTGAACCTATTCGGTTCAAGGCGGCCACAGTAGTTCAATATTGGGATCGTCGGACGAGCGACGCTCACGCCTACTAAACGAATCCCGCAGCCAGTGCAAGTGAATGGTTCAAGGAATATATGGCAATCGCGAACACGGCAGGAACACTCAGTCTACCTCAAACCACGCTACTGTCAAAGATTTTCGCTAGACGATGACATAAACTCAGCACACATCAACAATTGATCAAAAAAGTTTTTCTTGTGGCGCGAGTGCACTATCTAATAATGCATTCATCGATGCAATCTTTTCTCGCACTTCGGACAAACTGAGTGCAGCAAATGGCCCTGTTGAATTACGGGTAGCGAGAAAATCAGCCGCTATACCTAACGCGGCCATTACGGCGATTCTATCGGTGCCTTTGACTTTGCCAGCATCACGTATTGAATTCATGCGTTCATCAAGGTAAGCGACTGCTTGCTTTAAAGCGAGTTCCTCACCCTCCTTGCAAGCCAGGCGATAGGCCTGACCCATGATGGTTACGTCAAGGGTGGTCATGCAGCCTCCTGGTCGCTTGGTGCGGGCATAGTATCAATTAGCGCAGATACGCGGTCGTGCGCTTCTTTCATACGCGAAGTAAGTCGGGCATTTTCATCCGTCAATGTGGCAACTTCATTGCGAAGCTCAGCATTTTCGCGGCGCAAAGCCTGCATTAGCTCAGCCAACTGACTGACCTTGTCCAGCAAAGAAGAAAAATCGGAAATCATCCCGCAACTATAGTCGGCTCGGTTAATTTCCGTCAATACATTCAGGGACTTGTGGTGTTTTGTTGAGATTTTAGCTGAGTGATGATGCGAAATTCGAAAGAATCAGTCGCCTAAACTCACACATTAGCGATGATGCAGACCACAAAACTATTTCATTCATCACAAAACCTATTGACTTTTCAAGTTGTAATTTATTCAAGCCCCGCTCGCGCTATGGGCCACAACCGCCCATCGACAGTAATTAAGGCCGTGTAAATTTGCTTATCCGGGAATAGATGAGCACACGCACCACGATACCGATCTAGCTGTGCTGTATAGGCCTCACGTTGGATTTCAAGGAAATTGCGTTTGTAGTCCAACACCCACACCACATCACTCGCCATAACTAATCTATCAACTACCGACAATTGACCTTGATGAACCAAGGTCATTTCATTACGAGCAAAATCGAACTGCGAAGGATCATAAAATTTTTCCAGCGATGGCTCAGTAAGTATCGCGCATGCCTGCGCATGAATGATTTCCGCTTGCACTAGCGTGCATTTCAGCCACTGCGCTACTTGATTGGGTTCAGGGATAGCCACTGGCCATATGTTCTGACTCGTTAGGCGTTCCATCAACTCGTGCAGTAGTGTGCCTTCTAGCGTAGCGTCAGTTTCGTAATCGTTATCTGTTGGTAAACGCGTGCAAGGCAAGGAAGGAGGTGTAAATAGCGGCAGCGTGAATTCATTCGATTCCTCATTCGCTAAATTCTCTGCTACATCGGGTTCCTTAGCTTCGATAGAGCAAAATTTTTGATACCAGCCGCCTGCCGTTATTCCTTCGTCATCTTTGTCATTATGAATACCACTAACAATAAGTATTTTTTTTGCGCGAGTAATGGCGACATAAAACAGATTCCAGTTTTCCTGCAACCTGAAATTTTCTTCGACAGAAAATAAATTTTGTCGAGAAAAACCGCGCTCTTTGGTTTTTCCAAAGACAGATAAATGAGTCGGCGATTCGGACTCTTGCGGCCAATCACACAACACGCCCAGATCATCGCGTTGCGAATCGCTATGATTGGTATCCATCATGACAACCACCTCGGCTTCTAAACCTTTCGCGCCGTGTATCGTCATGATACGAACAGCGTCAAGTGCCGCATCGACAGTTGCTTCGTCCGGCGCATCCTGTTCGCTGCTGCGTTTGAGTTTATTTAAACGATCAAGAAAACGCGCGATACTCGGAAAACGACCCGCATCCATATCTAGTGCAAGTGCTAGAAATTCATTTAAATTACCTAGCACCTGTGTACGCACAGCTGCAGGTGCGGTCATGGCATAGCGCCGCGGCAGCTCGCCTTCATGCATGATTTGATCAAGCAAATCATGCACAGGTAAATGCGCCGCTGCCAGTTGCCAACCAGAGAGTAAATTTAACGCTCGCTGCAATACTGTATTCAGCGATAACGATGCCGCTATTAATCGCTGCCACCAACTGCCTTCACCACTGCGCGCCAGCCAGATTAAATCATCATCACTCGCGCCTATGATGGGTGATTTCAGTACATGGGCTAGCGCATGATTATCTGAACTGATGGTTAACCAACGCAGCAAAGCGATCAGATCAGCGATTTCTAACGCATCCAACAAACCACCACGACGGCTTGATACAAAAGGCACGCCTACATCACGCAGGCCGCGTTCATATTCCACCAAATGCGTACGGCTGCGCACCAATATCAGTATGTCCGACCAGTCTAATGGGTGCGTTTTATCTTTCCACTGCGCTCGCGCCTGATGCAACGCTAGACCCACTGCACGCGCCTCATCCACCCTGCAACTCTCTTCATTAATGGCTGTCACTGCATGTAAGGGATCGCGTAACGTAAATTCTGGATTTTTTTCTTCTTGCGAAGGCGCAGGCTGAGTGGCTGCCAGAGATAAACGCCAAACCTGCCCGACGTGAGCAGAGGCTGTTGATTGCGCTTCATAGAGTGGATTGCTTTGCATGCACTGATTTAAAAAATCCACTATCGATGTCGCATTGCGATGGGTTTGACGAGTCGCTAAATCTGCAGCCCCCTTGGCGACCAGGCGCTCGCGTACTGATGCAAATACGCGCGGCTCTGCGCGTCGGAATCGGTAAATAGATTGCTTGGGATCGCCCACAATAAATACCGTAGGCTGCTCGGCTTCATCGCCATACGCCTCTAGCCAGGCTCGAACAATTTGCCATTGCAGCGGATTGGTATCCTGAAATTCATCAATCAGTATGTGGCGGTAGCGTGCATCTAAACGCGCTTGCATGTACGCTGCATGGTCAGGGTCAGTGAGTAACTTCCAGGTGAGCCATTCAAGATCAGAAAAATCCAGCACACGCCGGTCTGATTTGATTTCTTGGTAATGTACGAGCAAGGCTGAGCCTATCGCAAACACAGCTCCATTCAGCTTGATCACTTGCGGTTCAAAGCTACGCTGCTTTAGGGCTAGGAGTTCATCAGCAAGCGCAAACCACGACTCGGCAAACCAGTGCTGTTCGTCTTCGTTTAAAGCGCTTTGTAATGCTTGCGCTTTAGGCAGTGCTCGAGGCTCATCAGATTTTGTTAGAAAAAGACTATAGAGCATATCGAACTGTGCATTATCTGCAACGGCCGTGACACACTTCTCTATGGCTGTTGCATTTTTTTTCTGTGCGGGTGTGCCACGCCCCAGCAAGGAAGACAAGCGTAAAAAACGCTGACATAAGGCATGGTCTTCCCATAAACATAATCGCGCGTCACGGATTGCATCATCACCACATAAATCTCGCAATTGTTGCAGCGGATCATTATGCTCACATGCGACCCACCACTCCGCACGACGCGCCACAAAGGAATCAATGAGCTGCTTCCCAGTCCAGTCTCCTGCGATGTCATAGATCGTCAATAACGCTGCACGCAAATCACTATGTTGTGGCTGACTTAGCGAGTGCATTAAACGCACCCAGGCATCGCTCAATAATTCGGTGGTGGAGTCTTCCAGTGCGCATCCATGCGGTACGCCTGAGGATAGCGGTGCAATTTGCAATAAGCGGGCAAACCAACTATGAAAGGTATCGACCGCCAAGCCAAACGGGCTCGATAAAACGCGCTGATATAAAGTGCGTACCTGAGGAAGTTTTTTGTCAGCTTCGTCTCTGCTTAAGCCACGCTGCTGCAACCGCTCAATGACCACGCTAGTGTCTGCCAACGCTAATTCTTCTAGTAAGTGCAATAAACGCTCACGCATTTCTGCAGCAGCTTTGCGAGTAAAGGTAATGGCGAGTAATTCAGATGGCTCGCAACCTTCGAGTAAAAGCCTCAGCATGCGCGATACCAGCAAAAATGTTTTGCCACTTCCGGCACACGCCTCGACAACGACTGATCGAGTCGGCTCACAAGCGATACGCACAAATTCTGTTTGTGTGCACGCGCTGCCATTAACGATAAAATTATTCGCTGTAGGCATTACCAATTCCCTTTACGGCACAGGCCGCGCACATCACACCAATCGCACGTACTACCACCACCTGAAGCAGGCAAAGAACTTCCATCTGCGATATTTTTGAGATCTTTTTTTAATCTTACTTCTAACGCATCACGCCAGATTTCATACGGTTCGGCAGGTATGGCATCGGGCTTATCAGCATCAATTGCAACATACGCTGCCGACGTAACTGTCTGCTCTAAAAGTAAACCATAAAAACTTAATTGATGATCTTCACGGTCAGCGAGTTTTCTTTTTAATCGACCTTTGTCGGTAGTTTTGTAATCCAACACCATCCACTGACCCTCGGCATGCTGATCAACTCTGTCGAGTCGACCTTTTAACCGTATGCCACCACCTTCCCAAGATAAAATGTGTTCACTCTGATACTCACCAAAAGCAAATGTCCAGCCAGCTTCTTCGTGTGCATTGGCCCACGCAATGTAACCGGGTATCTGTTTACGCCAACGCACTACATAGGGAAGCGCAGCGGGCTCATGCAGTAATACCTGATCAAATACTTCCGTTGATAAACGCTCGAGTAATGCTAAACGCTGATCTGCATGCGTTGATTGCTGTGCTACCGTTTCGTGATATTGCAGCAGGATGGAATGCACCCAATTACCGTAATCACGTTTTTCCGGCAAATCGGTTAACTCCTCTGCACTGCCTAGTCTTAGCATGCGAGAAGCAAAAAATTGATACGGGCATGCCACCAACATGTTGTAACCACTCGCCGATAAGGATGCTGGTAACAAGCTTGGTGCACTGGGTGATGGCATAGCGGAACGATGGACTTGCAAGTTTACTGGCGCCATCAATACTTCATGCGCCAACAACTCTGGAAGAGCCGCTATTTTTAACTCCAGCTGTAGTCCGGGCAGGTCAGTAATAACCCCGCAAAATCACGTAGTTGTTGTTGAGCGCGCTGTTCGCGTGTTGCCAAGCCTAATTCACGTCGAATGGCATTCGTAAAAAATAGTATGTCTTGCGGTGGCGAAGGTAGATGTTTTGTATCGGCTCCCACAATCATGGCAGCATCAAATTGACGCAATGACACGCCATGCAAAGGCACCATCACTACACGCTGATCGGTTTTAGGCGCTACAAATTCTGCTTGCTCTAGCTGCAGTGTTAATAAGGCTCGCCACTCGCCTATCGTTTTACGACCAGAGTAGCGGTCTGCCTCGCGCACTATCACTTCAATTAAACGTTTAGCGTCGGGTAGCGCATCAACTGCGTTTTTGATGCCTGCCCAACCGGCTGTAACCGCCTGAGTTGTGAGCGCCTTTTCTATTTCGCTCCGTTGCTGTGCCTCGACAACGGAATCGTTAAATAAAAAAGGCGACTTAATGAAATCCAGTAGCGCCGCTGGACGACCACGTGTAGCTACCAAATCGAGCCATGAGGCAAGCACTGCCGCTGCTCGGGTGGTAGACAATTTCCAACCCGTTTCGTCTGAGACGAACACCTGTGCTCGCTCGAGTAATGCGCGCACACGGCGAGCAACAACCCGATCCTGAGGCACGATAAGAATTCGAGTTTTACCCTGCATAAGCCAGGTGATGATGGTTTGTGCTGCCGACTGTGCCTCATGTTCTAGATTTCGTGCAGGGCAAAGGCGCAGATCAAACACTGCGGGTGAGTCGGCCGATGGGCTTAATGCATCATGGTCAGGATCACTCAGTTCAGGCCAGGCACGCTGCAAAGACATGGGTAGGGCCTGCTCCGACCAATTCAGACCAACAACCGTCACGGGCTGTTGTTGAGCGTAGGCCGTCAAAAAATCCAACTCCATGTCGCCAGGCTCTAAAGGTGAAACCCAAAACAAGGCGTTGTCAGCACCATCAGCTAAACGCTGAAGTTGGGATTGCCTGACTAAACCGGGATCTCGCTGATCTCGCTGCGCGCTCCAGAGATTCCATACCAACTGCGCCTCGCTCGATAGCATGGCCGCAGCCTTGGGTGAAAATTGTGCCAACGCGGCACGCCAGCGATCCTCTACAGCGTCGGGCTGCTTGACTGCTGCAGACAGCAAAGCCTCGGTCAATTCATCACTCAGGCCAATTAATGTTTTAGCTAAAGGCAGTAAATCGGTGTTGCGACGCGCCTCAAACAGTTTTTTCAGCCAGCCCAGTTCTCTTAGTTGTGCATACAAACCCAGTAGCCGCTCGCCGGGCGAGGACGCTGGTAATTTTTCGGGAATGGGCGGCAAACTGATTAACCAGTCAGCCAGAGTGCGAATATCTGGTGGTATGAATGAGGTGCCCAAACGGGTCGCCAGCGCTAGTCGCATAGGAGCAATGTGCGCGTAGGTAGGCACCAGCACGCGCACTCGGGATAACTCCGTTGGTCCGGAAATCAGTACATCGGCTGCTGCCGACCAAAAGCCGGGGCCGGGCGTAATCTTGTACTGTGAAATAGGATGAGAGCTTGGACTAGTTGCTGACATGGCAGGAAACCTTGAGGAAGCCCATTTTATGCGAGTGATCAATGATTTAGGCTACAAAAGAACACTTTTCCAAAAAATGGGTTATGATTTGCGAAATTCCCGCCAGTAATCTCCTGCACTAAATCCACACAACGATTATTCACGACGCATGAACCGATGCGCAGATAAATCAGGAACAACAACATTTTGTTCCGGTGCAGGCGAACAGGTAATCTTTTTTCCCACCTCGTGATGAGGAAGCCATGAGTGAACACATAAAACATATTTCTGACAGCTCTTTTGAAGCCGATGTCATCAAATCAGATAAACCTGTGCTGGTTGATTTTTGGGCTGAATGGTGTGGTCCCTGCAAAATGATCGCGCCCATATTGGAAGAAGTCGCCAAAGAATACGATGGCAAAATTCAAATCGCAAAAATGGATGTAGATTCCAACCAGGCGATACCTGCCAAGTTTGGTATACGCGGCATACCTACCTTGATATTGTTCAAGAACGGCGTACCAGCGGCACAAAAAGTTGGTGCGCTGGCCAAAGGTCAACTGACATCTTTCATTGATAGCAATATTTAAAAAATCAACCTTTGACTGGCAACGCAACCGCGCTGCCAGTCTACCCATCTCTGTTCACCGTAGTCCCTCCCTCCCCCACCTGAAAGCCGCACATCGCGGATCTCGACTTTATGCACCTATCTGAACTTAAAGCACTACACGTATCAGCACTACTGGAAATGGCCATAGGCCTCGATATCGACAACGCAGCACGCTTGCGCAAGCAAGAACTGATGTTTGCCATACTCAAAAAACGCGCCAAATCTGGCGAACAGATTTTTGGTGATGGCGTACTCGAAGTTCTGCCAGATGGCTTTGGCTTTCTGCGCTCTCCTGATGCCAGTTATATGGCCTCCACGGATGACATTTATATTTCACCTTCCCAGATTCGTCGCTTTAACCTGCACACAGGTGATTCGATTGAAGGCGAGGTTCGTACTCCCAAAGACGGTGAACGCTACTTTGCGCTGGTCAAAGTTGACAAAGTGAATGGCGAGCCGCCAGAGGCATCCAAGCACAAAATACTGTTTGAAAATTTAACGCCGCTGCACCCAAATCAGCCGCTCCTGCTTGAGCGCGAATTGCGTGGCGATGAAAATATTACTGGTCGTATCATCGATATGATTGCGCCTATAGGTAAAGGTCAACGTGGTTTGCTGGTGGCCTCGCCTAAATCAGGCAAGTCGGTGATGCTGCAGCACTTGGCGCATGCAATCACAGCCAACCATCCAGATATCACTCTGATCGTTTTACTGATTGATGAGCGCCCTGAAGAAGTCACTGAAATGCAGCGCTCGGTTCGCGGTGAGGTAGTAGCTTCCACCTTTGATGAACCCGCCACGCGTCACGTGCAGGTTGCCGAGATGGTGCTGGAAAAAGCCAAGCGTCTGGTTGAAATGAAAAAAGATGTCGTGATCCTGCTTGATTCGATCACACGTTTAGCGCGCGCCTACAACACTGTCATCCCTGCCTCAGGCAAGGTCTTGACCGGTGGTGTCGATGCCAATGCACTGCAACGCCCTAAGCGTTTCTTTGGTGCGGCACGAAATATCGAAGAGGGCGGCTCACTGACCATTATCGCAACGGCCCTGATCGAAACCGGTAGCCGCATGGATGACGTGATCTACGAAGAATTCAAGGGTACCGGCAACATGGAAGTACACCTTGAGCGCCGCTTAGCTGAAAAGCGTGTTTACCCAGCGATCAATCTCAACAAGTCCGGCACACGTCGTGAAGAGCTGCTGATCAAGCCGGATGTACTGCAAAAGATTTGGATTTTGCGAAAACTGCTCTACGGCATGGACGAAATCGAGGCAATGGAATTCATTCTTGACAAGATGAAGGCCACCAAAACCAATGCTGAATTCTTCGACATGATGCGTCGGGGTGGTTCTTAAATTGGAAACATAGTGGGTCGCACGAGCGTAATTCAACGTTTGTGCTACCTACGCAGCAGTCATTACAGAACCCCGTAAACCACCCCAAGCCTTTGATTTGCCGTTATAATATTGACTCTTTTTTGGATCGTCACAGAGTTTATAGGGACACCCCTCAAAGACTTTGCGAAATGGTCTTAACCGGACAAGTGCTCATCAACCGGGTCAAGAAGCGTTACGGACCGACGAAGTGATGAATGGCTACCCAACGATAGTGAGAATAAAATGCAAGAAGACATACATCCAAATTACCGAGACGTCGTAGTGCACGACCTCTCTTGCGATTTCAAATTCATCACCCGCTCGACTGTGCAGTCACGCGAAACCATTAATTTCGAAGGTAAAGACTATCCTCTGCTAAAAGTTGAGGTATCGTCGGAATCACATCCTTTCTACACAGGCAAGCACAAGATTGTTGATACCGCTGGCCGTGTCGAGAAATTCCGTCAGAAATTTGGTACTACGGGTTCAAAAACCCGTGCTACGGGCTAATCGCCACTAGACTCATCAAAAATGCCGCCGAGTGCGGCATTTTTGTTTTCTTTGAGTCACAATCACTTATCCCCTTTATCCCCAGCGACTCGATGAAATGAAACCCGTACGACTGCCTGCTGCTGCGACACTCGCCTTGCCGCGCTGGGGTCTGGTCGTTCTGTGCATGTTGTACATACTGCCGGGAATACTGCGAAGAGATCCCTGGAAAACCGATGATGCGGCTGGCTTTGGCATCATGTGGACCATGGCGCATGGCTCATTGGCCGATTGGCTCTCGCCCAATATCGCTGGTCTTTCCATGCCCAACGAAGCACCGCTAGCCTTTTGGGTAGGGGCTTTACTCATCAAATTATTGGGATGGCTACTGACTGACGCTGTAGCGGCCAGAATTTCTATCCTGGTGTTTTTCGGCATCGGTGTTGCTTCTGTATGGCGCACCGCTTATGTACTCGGACGTCGTAACGAAGCACAGCCATTGAAGCTCGCGTTCGGAGGACAACCCGCTGCCATGGACTACGGCAGAACACTGGCTGACGGTGCCGTATTAATTTACGTTGCCTGCCTCGGACTCTTATTACGCAGTCATGAAACTGCTACACCTGCATTGCATGTGTCGTTAGTAGCTGCTGCCTTTTATGCGGCGGCCTGTGTGTTTGACAAAGCCAATACGCGTGCTGCCGCTGGTCTGGGAATAGCACTGGGACTCTTAGTTCTGGCTCGCGGCTGGACGGTCCCACTGGCACTACTGATTACTCTCATGATCCTGGCTACTACTCGCTATCGCGACGTCATGCTGCACCTTGCGCGCACCACTCTACCCATAGGATTGCTCATACCGCTAGCGTGGTTAATGGCGCATCGTGCCTTAATGCCCGATGGCGTTGAAGTAACAGAGGTCTGGTTAAACACAAATTTACACATGCTTAGCTGGCCTCGATTAGCCACTCTGGGTTTTCTGGCTAAAACACTGGTCTGGTACACCTGGCCCGCCTGGCCTATTGCTGCATGGGCAGCCTGGGCATGGCGTTCCCAAGCAACCTTGCATGTGATGCTGACTGTATCTGGTGTGGCCGCACTACTGATGCTGAATCTTTTTACTACCTCGCCCAAAGATCACGAACTACTTTCTCTTCTACCACCGCTGGCCGTCCTGGCAACGTTTGGTTTGCCTACCCTCAAACGAGGGGCAATCAATGCCATCGACTGGTTCTCCGTCATGACACTCACTGCCTTGGCATCGTTTATCTGGCTGGGATGGATAGCAAAGCAAACGGGCTGGCCAGAAAAACTCGCAAAAAATGCCTTTAAAGTCGCACCAGGATTTCAACCTGAGTTTAACTTTCTCGCCTTAATGGTCGCTATGGGTGCCACAGCCGGATGGGTCATGTTGTTGCGCTGGCGTTTAGGTAGACAACCTTCCGTGTTGTGGCGCGCAGTAGTCCTCTCCACAGGTGGTTTAGTCCTCTGTTGGGTATTGCTCATGACACTCTGGTTACCTTGGTTGAACTACGCACAAAGCTACGCTAGCGTCGCTGAAGAAATAAAAACTCATTTACCCACAACCTATCGCTGTGTTGATACCTTGGGCGTCGGTCCTGCACAACGTGCGTCGTTTGGTTATTTGGGTGGTGTGAACTTCAGTCGTAGTGTTCAAGCACCGTGCGAATTATTGCTAGTGCAAGATGATGGATTACGTCACCGTGGTGCTTCCCTGAAAAAAATCGAAGGTAACTTAACTCTATTGTGGCAAGGTCGGCGTCCATCCGATCGCCACGAATTTTTCCGCCTCTACAAGCGTAACTCTCCATGACTTCAGCGGCCAGCCCGCATACTGCATCTCTAACTACACGCGTAGCCAGTCTCGCGTGGCCAATACTGGTTGGACAGCTTGCCGTCATTAGCAACGGCGTAATCGATACCGTTATGACGGCGCGCTACTCTGCGACTGATTTGGCTGCACTCGGTCTGGGTGCCTCGATTTACATTAGCGTGTTTGTTGGACTATCCGGCGTGTTGCAAGCACTAGCACCCAGCATTGCGCAATTATTCGGTGCGAAAAAATTCCACGCTATCGGCGCTGAGGTACGGCAAGGTGTTTGGCTGGCGATTTTTCTTTCCATCGTCGGTGCATGTTTCCTGAGCTTTCCGCATGTGCTGCTTTCGATTGCACAAGCACCGCCCGAGATGAACGAGAAGGTCGAGCGATACCTGAACATACTGTCATTCGCATTACCTGCAACGCTGGGCTTTCGCGTGTATGCCTCATTAAACACAGCGCTGTCTCGGCCTCGCGCAGTAATGATGCTTCAGTTAGCGGGCCTGGCACTAAAAATTCCGCTTAATGCTGTATTTATTTTTGGTGCCTTAGGCATACCGGCTTTGGGTAGTCCCGGCTGCGCCATTGCTACTGTGATTAGTACTTGGCTCATCGTACTCACGAGTTGGCTGATTCTGCGTAGCGATAGTTTTTTTTCGCAATTTAATATCATGGGCTACGGCTTGGGTAGACCGCAATGGAAAGCACAATTAGCTTTGCTTAAGCTGGGCTTACCCATGGGTCTTTCTTATCTGATAGAAGTGACTGCTTTTACTTTTATGGCGCTGTTTATAGCTCGCCTGGGAAGTAATGTACTCGCAGCTCACCAAATCACTGCCAACTTCGGTACCGTGCTGTATATGCTGCCATTATCAATAGCCCACGCAACCACGACACTGGTTGCGCAAGAAATTGGTGCGGGCCGATGGGAATCAGCTCGCCACACCGGTTATGCAGGTATACGACTAGGAATCCTACTATCAGTTGGCTTGGGACTGCTAGTGTGGTTATTACGTTCTCACATCATCGGCCTGTATACGCCAGATAGCGCAGTCGCCAACGCCGCTATGCCGCTGTTTTTTTTCATCGCGTTTTATCAGCTATTCGATGCCATACAAATAGGTTCAGCATTCGTGCTACGCGCGTATAAAGTGGCGACCATACCAACGCTCATGTATGCGGTTGCGTTGTGGGGTGTAGGCTTGGGCGGTGGTTATGTCATAGGATTTGATATCACGGGCTTTACGCCTGCCAGCGTGCAAGGTGCCGCGGGCTTTTGGTTAGGTAACAGTCTGAGTCTGGCATTGGTGGGTCTCGCTTTGGCTTGGTATCTGCGGCGCGTGCAACGCATCATGGAAACTGAGGCGAACAGTAAATATCCGTAGTGATCACCATCTACCGTATATCCGTGTTTATTAAACAGAGGTTTACAGCAGCTCGGGATTAGGATCGGGTATCGGCTCATCCTGCGGCACAGGATGCGGCACATCATTTTGATAAGGCTCATCCTCTGGCAGTGGTATGGGTTCGCGATGCATATATCTTCTCCCTGTCATTACAGACTCATGAGCGCAGTCTGGGTTCACCACGTCGGTTAGCGCGCCGCTCGGTAGGATGGGAGAAAGCACGAAACTCCATCGTGATAACACCCAAAGCACCTGGCGGCCCCGTCACAAAATCGAATTCTTTTTTTACTGGAAAAAGCAGGTTATCCAACAAAACGATATCCGTACGACAGGTAGGATTAGGATTGGATAAATGTGAACGCATCTCATGCCAGATATCGGGCGTAATCCAGCCCTCAAGATAAATCTGATTCGGATACGTGGAATGATCTGCATCAAGATAAGCCTTTTGACCATCACGCAACGTCAGATAGGCCGGCGCTTCATCTGCAATAACTAAATTAATCCAGCCTTCACCTATGGCGTGAGTAATTTCTTCGTGGGGGCCAGCACATGCAAGCGACATGGTCCATTTGCATGAAAGATCGAGACGTTTTTCCATGCAGCCCTGACCAATCAGGCGCGATCCGTCTGCAACAGTGAACTGAGTGCCGGTAACTCTGGCTGAAAGTGTCGGTTCCATCCTGCGGATTTCATCCAAATTTTCATGTAGATTCCAAAATAACCATTTACACCGCTCTGCATCTGTCATGTCGACCAGCTCAGCTACTGACCGCTGACCGCTATACTGTAATGATTGCATCAGCTCGCGACGCGATTTTTCATGCGGGCTGCATTCAAGTACTGACTCTACGGATGCGATTTCCTGTTGTATTTCAATTTGCATTTGAACTCCTAGTCGAATCAGTTAGAAAATTGTGGCATCAGCGCAGCCTCACACATTTTCTTTATTGGACTTGATGACTAAGAATTAAATCCCCAAACGGATACAAAAACAAGCTGAACAAACAAACTATCGTTAAGGAAGTCCGGATTAAATATACGATAGATTTTTATTGAGCAATAGACTGGTACGAAATTATCTATCTTTCTCGCCGCTAAGCTTTGACGACTGCCTACTAAAAACTAGCTGCGCTAGGCTTATGGTTCGGCGAAGGTACCGCGCGGGCAGTACTGATGTGCGCAGTGCACGTAACGTACGATTAGGTGCTGCCTACGCTACAAGCTACCTGATAAGAGAGGATCTAAGCGTGATTTTTTTCGAAATCACGTAAGTAACTGATCAATGCGATTACACCTTCGACGGGCATAGCATTGTAGATGGATGCGCGCATACCGCCGACACTGCGGTGTCCCTTTAATTGTAATAATCCGCGTTCTTGCGCACCCTCTAAGAAGGCCTCATTTAACCGTGTGTCATGCAAATGAAAGGGAATATTCATGCGCGATCTGTCGTTCTTATTTACCGGACTGGAATAAAACTCTGTGGAATCCAAGTAATCATACAAACGCGTTGCCTTCTCCAGATTCTTTTTTTCTATCGCTGCTATACCGCCCTGCTGCTGCAACCATTCAAACACCAAGCCTGCGATATAAATTCCATAGGTAGGTGGTGTGTTGACCATAGACTCATGTTCGGCTTGCTCTTTCCAATGAAAGACAGATGGCGTGATGGGTAACGCTCTGTCCAACATATCTTCTCGAACAATCACAAAGGTTAATCCTGCAGGTCCGATATTTTTCTGTGCGCCGCCGTAAATCACTGAGTATTTGCTGATATCTATTGCGCACGACAGAATATTCGACGACATATCCGCTACCAAAGGAACATCACCTACCTCCGGTAACCAATGATATTCAACACCACCTATCGTTTCATTACTGCAAAAATGTAGATAGGCTGCCTGTGGATCTGTTTTCCAGGTCGACTGCGGTGGCACATACGTAAAACTCTTATCTTCGGATGATGCTGCAACATTAACGTGACAATATTTTTTTGCCTCCTCGATCGACTTGGTTGACCAAATCCCCGTATTCACATAATCGGCTGAACGATAACTACCCAACAGATTCATGGGTATCAACGCATTCATCGCCATGGCACCGCCTTGCAGAAACAACACTTTATAGCTGGCTGGAATACTTAGCAGCTGTCGAAAATTCGATTCTGCACTGTGAACAATACTCGTGAATTCTTTGCCACGGTGGCTCATCTCCATGACTGACATGCCGCTGCCATGCCAGTCCAGCATTTCATCTGCCGCACGACGTAAAACAGCCTCAGGTAAAACCGCCGGGCCGGCGCTGAAATTAAATACTCGCATGAACGTTCACTTTAGATAGTCGGACTGCCCGAAGGCAGAAAGGCTAGATTATATTTTGTTTATTGACCCAAGGGAGATGCTGATTGAGCGAGGATTTTATGTTTAGCCGGTAGAGCTATAGGAAGAAATAGGCGATGGAGAGGTAAAATAAAGTTGAGTTACACAAGGAGCTTGCCGTTGTTTACCATAGTAGAAAGATCTCGTGCCTATTTATCCAGTGCTTACTCAGCTGCGGTTCAGATGTTTCTCCAGATCAGCTACAATCGCACTACAGCAAGATCCGAACACTGGGCAGACAAACGCGTGATGCCATTTCGTTGCACATTGCTCAGCGTGCCCATTAAATTACGCTATTCATTAAAACGATAAACATAGTTAGAGACCCTCTCATGCATCTAAAAAAATTGTTTTCCTTGTTCATGGCAATGAGTGCCTTCGTCATGATTTTTTCTGCGCCTGCTGCCATTGCGCAAGATGCCTCGATAGAGACAGCAGCACTACGCTGCTCTGCAATTTCTATCGTTCACTCGACACTGACTATACCAACTCCGCAGTTTGGCGAATTAATGACGCAGTTTGCCGGACTGTTTGCACAAGTTCACATACTGCACAAAGGTAATCGCACCAAAGCGAAAATCGCTCCGAATGATGTTCGTACTCAGCGTGACGAAATCATCGCTGAAATGAACAAGGGCTGGCCTGGAGTCAAAAATGATCGTATTCGTGAAGCAGCCGCATGTAATGCCTGGCGTATTAATTTATTTGCCAAATTGCCGGAGAAGCCCAGCGAAAAAGATTTTCAGAATGCCATGTTAAACATCGGTACTCCACCGACCAACCTAACACCGCAAGATTTAGAAAAATGGAATAGCTTGACGCCTCAAGCTTTTGCAATTTGGGCACAAGTGAAAGTTATGCCTAAAGAGAAAAATAAATAATCTGACTTACTCATAGTCAAACCCATAAATATTTAAATTTACAAACAAGCAGCCCGGCAAATACCGGGCTTTTTTTTGGAAATCCTTATCGCCGAAAAATTCTCACTGATGATTAATTGCTTTTAGTGAGCCTGCTTCCTGCCGCAATAAAAATTTTTGTATCTTGCCTGTTGATGTTTTAGGTATCTCTTTAAACACCACTATTTTGGGTACCTTGAATCCAGCCAAAAGTGCTTTACAGTGCACAATAATTTCGTCCTTGGTTAAGGTCATACCATCGCGCGTTTCGATAAATGCGCACGGTACTTCACCCCACTTAGGATCGGGCGCTGCCACCACAGCACATGCAACCACAGCGGGATGCTGATACAGCGCATCTTCTACCTCAATACTAGAAATATTTTCGCCACCCGAAATAATGATGTCTTTGCTGCGATCGCGAATTCTAATGTAGCCATCCGGATTAACTACTGCCAAATCACCGGTGTGAAACCAGCCACCTTGAAAAGCTTCTTCTGTAGCGCGCTCATTTTTTAAATAGCCCTTCATGCAGATATTCCCGCGAAACATAATCTCACCCATGGTCTCGCCATCAGCAGGAACCTGCTGCATAGTCTCGGGATTCAATACTGTCACTCCCGCTTGCAAGTGATAGCGTACACCCTGACGTGCATTTTTTTCAGCTTGCTCGGCTATATCCAGCGCATCCCATTCAGTCTGTTTGGCACACACCGTTGCCGGGCCATACACCTCAGTCAGGCCATACACATGCGTAATATCGAAACCCATAGCGGTCATTTGCGCCAGCATGGCGGAAGAAGGCGGTGCTGCAGCGACCATGGTCGACACGCGATGTTGTATGCCTTTGCGCCACTCAGCCGGAGCGGATGCCAACGCGCT
>CAYUDI010000034.1:0-17145 GCA_964443585.1 uncultured Bifidobacterium sp. | reverse complement strand
TGTCCCAGACTCATTTTGGCTATCAGCAAGTCCCTGAAGAACACAAGGCGCACAAGGTGGCCGAGGTTTTTCATTCCGTGGCAGCTAAATACGATGTCATGAATGACCTGATGTCCGCCGGGCTGCACAGGCTGTGGAAGGCGTTCACGTTGACTCAGGCGGGCATACGGCCTGGCTTTAAGGTGTTAGATATAGCGGCCGGTACAGGCGACTTGGCGCGGGCCTTCGCCAAACGTGCAGGCTCTACCGGTGAGGTGTGGCATACCGATATCAATGAATCGATGCTGCGTGTTGGTCGCGATCGCATGATTAATGAAGGCCTTTTGTTACCCACACTGATTTGCGACGCTGAAAAGCTGCCGTTTCCTGATAATTACTTTGACCGCGTATCGGTAGCGTTTGGTCTGCGTAACATGACGCATAAAGACCAAGCGTTATCTGAGATGCGTAGAGTGCTGAAGCCCGGTGGAAAATTGCTGGTGCTCGAATTTTCTAAGGTCGCCTCAGCGTTGCAAAAGCCATATGATATGTATTCATTTAAGGTACTACCGTGGTTAGGCCAAAAAATTGCTAATGACGCTGATAGTTATCGCTACCTGGCTGAATCAATACGCATGCATCCAGATCAAGAAAAATTAAAAGATATGATGCAAGAGGCAGGTTTAGATCAGGTGAATTACTTCAATTTAACTGCCGGCGTGGCTGCCTTGCATGTGGGTGTGAAGCTTTAATGCCGAGTTCAATGTGAATGAAACGTTTTACTAATTCATCTCACGCCAGAATAAAAAGACTCTACTCATTTTCATGACTAGCCTGGAACGTCCTATCGCCGCCGTTATTAATCATCTGCTGTCACGTCAACCGGCATTGCGCGAGAAGCTGCGTGCGCATGCTGGTGAAATGGCCTGTATCGAAACAGGTTCTTTACAACTGAAATTGACTGTCGCTGCTGATGGTTTATTTCACAGCGATACAACGGCTGAGCCCACTGTCACATTACGAATCAAGCCAGCGGACATACCTCAGGTTATAGCCGATATAGAAAAAGCATTTTCGTATGTCACTATCATTGGCGATGCCGATTTTGCCCGCACACTTTCTGAGGTCGCCAATGATGTGCACTGGGAGCCGGAAGAAGACCTGGCGCCTTTTTTTGGCGATATTGCCGCCGTTCGCATTGCGCAAGCAGTTCGTAATGCGATCGCTCAGGCGAAATCCGGCAGTCGTAAACTTGTTGAAAATATGGCTGAATATCTATTAGAAGAAAATCCAACGCTGATGTATCGCCACGTGGGTCAACAATTTGCTTCGGATGTTGCTGTCTTGCGCGATGATGTCGAGCGACTTGCTAAACGAATTGGTTTGATAGAGAAGCAAAATTCAGGTGGTACTGCATGAATCGCCTGTCACGAGTAGCAAAGATAGTCCAAGTGGCTCTGCGCTACGGTTTGGATGAAATCATATTAGTTGGCGCCAAACTTCCGCCACATTGGCGATTTTTGTCGACCTTGTTTTTTTGGCGAGATATCAGTGCGCCACGGGGTGAGCGCCTGCGTTGTGCCCTCGAAGAGTTGGGGCCTATCTTTGTAAAATTTGGACAGGTACTTTCAACGCGACGCGATCTTATGCCCGTTGATATAGCCGATCAATTGGCACTCTTGCAGGACCGCGTGCCACCTTTTTCATCGGATCTCGCAATTGTTGAAATTACACGCTCGCTTGGTCAGCATCCTGATCACTTATTTGCCAGTTTCACGCGTGAGCCGGTAGCTTCTGCTTCAGTAGCTCAGGTTCATTTTGCCACCTTAAAAAATGGCACTGAGGTGGCAGTCAAGGTATTGCGACCTGGCGTGCACCAGGCGATAAAAAATGATGTCGCTTTAATGCATATCGTTGCTGGTTGGGTAGAGCGTTGGTGGATAGATGGTCGGCGATTAAAGCCCCGCGAAGTCATCGCCGAATTTGATAAGTATCTGCATGATGAATTAGATCTGATGCGCGAGGCGGCCAATGGCAGTCAGCTACGCAGAAATTTCGCTGACTCCAATCTTTTGCTCGTACCAGAAATGCATTGGGATTATTGTTCGCCCTCTGTGATTGTAATGGAGCGCATGCATGGCATACCGATTTCACAAACACAAAAATTAATTGATGCCGGTGTCGACTTAAAAAAACTCTCGCGTGAAGGCGTGGAGATTTTTTTCACTCAGGTGTTTCGTGATGGCTTCTTCCATGCGGATATGCACCCCGGGAATATTTTGGTGTCGATCGCGCCAGAGACGTTTGGTCGGTATATCGCTCTGGATTTTGGTATTGTCGGAACCTTGACGGACTACGACAAAGATTATTTGTCACAAAACTTTATTGCGTTTTTCCGTCGCGATTATAAGCGCGTAGCCCAAGCCCACATAGAATCAGGCTGGGCGCCCAAAGATACGCGAGTTGACGAACTAGAGGCCGCCGTTCGCGCCTGCTGTGAACCCATCTTTGATAGACCGTTAGCAGAAATCTCGTTTGGCCAAGTGCTATTACGATTATTTCAAACCTCGCGCCGGTTCAACATCGAAGTGCAGCCGCAGTTAGTGCTACTACAAAAAACATTACTTAATATAGAAGGCTTGGGACGACAGCTTGATCCTGAACTGGATCTTTGGTCTACCGCCAAGCCCGCATTAGAAAAGTGGCTTAATGAGCAAGTCGGCTGGCGTGGTTTGCTTGATAGACTCAAGCTCGAGGCGCCGCATTACGCACAGATTTTTCCGCAGTTGCCACGTTTACTACAGCAGGCTTTACTAGCCAAAACAGAAACTCATGACACGAATACGGATAGGCTGCTACAACACCTCATTTCCGAGCAGCGGCGCACAAATTGGCTGTTGAGTCTAGCTATGTGCTTTGGCGGTGGTCTGATAGCAGGCATCATTGTGGTGCAAATTTTCCTGCGTTGGCATGGCGGTCTTTGACGACTAAATTAGTGCCACTACGTAGTCCCACGCTAAGGATATAATCGCACCAAATTTTTTTGACCAACCCTTTCGTGTGTGGGCCCTTCTATGACTACCTTGATGATTTTTGTCGGGCTGTATCTGATGATATCGATAGGTCTCGGTCTGTATGCATCTACCCGAGTAAAAAATTCGTCCGACTACGCGAATGCTGGTCGTTCATTGCCTTTGCCAGTAGTAATTGCCACCGTGTTTGCCACCTGGTTTGGCTCTGAAACGGTGCTGGGCATTCCAGCTAGATTTGCTGAACATGGTTTGGGTGGTACGGTAGAAGATCCATTTGGTGCATCGTTATGTTTGATCTTCGTTGGTTTATTTTTTGCTCGCAAACTGTATCGGCTTAACCTCTTAACCATAGGTGATTATTTCAAGCAGCGCTACAACCGGCCAGTAGAAGTGATGGTGTCATTGTGTATCGTGATTTCGTATCTTGGCTGGGTGTCTGCCCAAATCACTGCGCTGGGTTTGGTGTTTAGCGTGCTAACGAATGGCGTGGTAGCACCGTCCACCGGAATGATCGCTGGTGCGGCGATAGTCTTGGTCTACACACTGTTTGGCGGTATGTGGTCAGTAGCGCTGACAGATGCATTTCAAATGTCGCTCATTATCATAGGTATGGTGTACATCGCTTGGGTAATTGCCGGAGATGCAGGCGGCGCGCAGGTAGTAATACAGCACGCAAGTGACGCAGGAAAATTACGGTTTTTTCCAGAGCCTACGCTCACTGCTTGGTTAGGTTTTGTCGGTATGGGTGTCACCATTATGTTTGGCTCGATTCCGCAGCAAGACGTATTTCAGCGCGTCATGTCTGCACGCTCTGAAAATGTAGCGGTGGCTGGTGCCGTGATTGGTGGCTCGTTATATTTCTTTCTGGCGTTTATACCGATGTTTCTGGTGTACGCAGCACAGATCATTGATCCGACTACGTTCTCTTCGTTGATAGGTGAAGACGCGCAAATGATATTGCCGAAGTTAATACTGGATCACACACCTATCCTGGCGCAAGTTTTGTTTTTTGGTGCACTGTTATCCGCCATCATGTCTACCGCTAGCGGCACCTTGCTGGCACCCAGCATCACACTCACTGAAAATATTATTCGTGAGATGGTTCCCATGAATGATCAGCAATTACTGCTCACCACGCGCATCGTTGTCGTCTGTTTTGCTATTGTGGTGACGACGTTTGCCTTGCTTTCACAGGGCATGCCCATTTACGAAATGGTGGGCAATTCCTACAAGGTGCCGCTAGTGGGTGCATTCATACCCCTGGTAATGGGTTTGTACTGGAAACGCTCGACCACGCAGGGGGCGTTATTTTCTGTTATTGGTGGATTGGCAAGCTGGATACTGATGGAAGTGTTCGGTGGCGACTCTATCTGGCCGCCTCAGTTCGTGGGTCTGTTGGTCGCATTTTTAGGAATGATCGTCGGTTCTCTGTTACCTCAGGCCCGCCGTTTGACCCAATTGGCTTGATTACCCTTGGGCAGACCCTACATCTGACGGGATTAATTTGAAAAACCCTTATAATTCAAGGTTTTCAAAATTTTTGCACAAAGAAAGTCACGATGCCTATCTATGCTTATCGCTGTCAAGCCTGCGGATACGCTTGCGATGTACTGCAAAAAATGTCAGATGCACTGCTTACTGACTGCGAATCCTGCGGTAAACCCGAATTAAAAAAACAACTCACCGCGGCGGGCTTTCAGCTCAAAGGCAGTGGTTGGTATGTGACTGATTTTCGAGATGGTTCTGGTGGCGGCAAGCCCAAGTCAGATACGGCTGAGGGCGGTTCTGCTGCTAAAACTGAGGGTGCACCCAGCACAGCGCCTGTTAGCACAACGACTGAGTCTGCACCGGCAGCCTCATCATCCGAAACCAAGCCATCTACTCCTGCGGCCACCTGATGATTGCTTTAATGCGTAAATATTTTATTACCGGCCTGTTGGTTCTGGTTCCCTTGGCGATTACGCTTTGGGTACTAAATCTGATCATAGGTACGCTAGATCAATCGCTCTTGCTGCTGCCATCATCGCTGCGACCCGAGTCCTTGTTTGGTTTTACTTTGCCGGGGATAGGTACGATGTTGACCCTGGTGATTATTTTTGTCACCGGACTGATCACACAAAATTTTATCGGTACGCGATTACTCAATGTGTGGGAATGGCTGCTACAACGCATACCGGTGGTCAATTCTATTTACTCCAGTGTTAAGCAAGTGTCCGATACTTTGCTTTCATCGTCGGGTAATGCATTTCGAAAAGCGCTACTGATTCAATATCCCCGCGAAGGTTTGTGGACGATAGCATTTCAAACGGGTGTGCCTGGTGGCGATGTGAAAAATCATCTGACGGGCGACTACATCAGTGTGTATGTGCCCACCACGCCCAACCCAACCTCGGGGTTTTTCATCATGCTCAAGCGTGAAGAATCTATCGAGCTTTCCATGAGTGTTGATGAAGCACTGAAGTACATCGTTTCCATGGGTGTTGTGGCCCCAGGAGCCAATAAAAAGCCTGATCAACTCATTACACCCGCTAAGCCCACTGAACACTGAGCTGCTGCGAAATTCCATTATTCTGGCACTAACGAAATCGAGACTAACTACTATGTCAATGCGTACAAATTACTGCGGCCTAACGACTGAGGCGCAAATGGGTCAAACAGTTAACCTGTGTGGCTGGGTGCATCGTCGTCGTGATCACGGCGGGGTAATTTTCATCGATCTGCGCGATCGCGAAGGTTTAGTCCAAGTGGTGTGTGACCCAGACCGTGCCGAGATGTTTAAGAGCGCTGAGTCAGTTCGTAATGAATTTTGTTTGCGCATAACCGGTTTAGTACGTTCGCGTCCTAGCGGCACTGAAAACACTAGCCTTACTTCCGGAAAAATCGAAGTTTTGTGTCATGAGTTGGAAGTGCTGAATCCATCGGTTACGCCGCCATTCCAGCTCGATGATGACAATCTTTCCGAAACCACGCGCTTGACACATCGCGTGCTCGATTTGCGTCGGCCACAGATGCAGCACAACCTCAAGCTGCGCTACAAAGTCACGATGGAAGTACGAAAATTTTTGGATGAGAACGGCTTTATCGATATCGAAACACCGATGCTCACCAAATCAACCCCAGAGGGTGCGCGCGATTATTTGGTGCCTTCGCGAGTCAATGCAGGTCATTTCTTTGCACTGCCACAATCGCCGCAGTTATTTAAGCAGCTGCTGATGGTGGCTAATTTTGATCGCTATTACCAGATCACCAAATGCTTCCGCGATGAAGATTTGCGCGCAGATCGACAGCCTGAATTCACACAGATTGATTGCGAAACATCCTTCATGTCGGAGCAAGAAATCCGTGATCTGTTCGAAGACATGTTGCGCAAGGTATTTAAAACCACCTTGAATGTGGAATTGCCGAATCCCTTCCCGGTCATGAATTTTGCAACCGCCATGGCCATGTATGGCTCAGATAAACCTGACATGCGTGTACGTCTGGAATTTACGGAACTAACTGACGTAATGAAGGATGTCGATTTCAAAGTGTTCTCTGGCGCGGCGACTATGGAAGGCGGGCGCGTGGTTGGATTACGTGTACCTGGCGGCGCTAATGAGCAGGGCGGCATGCCGCGTTCAGAGATTGATGCCTATACCCAGTTCGTTGCTATTTATGGTGCCAAGGGTCTTGCCTACATTAAGGTTAATGACAAATCAAAAGGGCGCGAGGGCCTGCAGTCACCCATTGTTAAAAACATTCACGATGCAGCGTTGGCGCAAATTCTTGAGCGCACAGGTGCACAAAATGGCGATCTGATTTTCTTTGGTGCTGATAAGGCCAAAGTAGTGAACGATGCCATCGGTGCCTTGCGCGTAAAAATTGGCCATAGCGAATTTGGACGCAAGAATGGATTGTTCGATGAAGACTGGCGTCCGTTGTGGGTGGTTGATTTCCCGATGTTTGAGTTTGATGAAGAGGCTAATCGCTGGAATGCTTTACATCATCCGTTTACGGCTCCTAAAGCAGGTCATGAAGATTTCATCAGCACGGCACCCGGCAAAGCGATAGCGCAGGCTTACGATATGGTGCTCAATGGTTGGGAGCTCGGTGGTGGTTCGGTACGTATTCATCGAGCTGATGTGCAAAGTAAGGTATTTACTGCGCTTAATATCGGCGAAGAAGAAGCGCAAGTGAAGTTTGGTTTCTTGCTCGATGCTTTGCAGTATGGGGCGCCACCGCACGGTGGCCTGGCCTTTGGTCTGGATCGCATAGTCACCATGATGACGGGTGCAGAATCGATACGTGATGTGATTGCTTTCCCCAAGACCCAACGCGCGCAATGTTTGCTCACGCAAGCGCCCAGTGAGGTCGATGAGAAGCAATTGCGTGAATTGCACATACGCCTGCGCAGCGTAGAGCCTGTGGTCAAGGGCTGAGCCTTCCTACCTGGTCTGCCGTATAGCCCAACGGCAGCCAGGCAGCGATCTAGACCACGTAGGCACGCTGGCGCTAAGCAGGGCATAATCGTCTGGCTATTTCTCTGCACACCTAGACATGCCCGCCCATAAAATTCCCGAATCCGTATTGGTCGTTATCTTTTCGGCCGATTTGCAAGTCCTATTACTCGAGCGTGCAGATAAGCCAGGATTCTGGCAGTCGGTTACGGGCTCCAAAGATACGTTGGACGAAGTCTTGCGAGAGACCGCCATACGCGAAGTCTTTGAGGAAACAGGTCTGCAGATCGGTAGCCCCGGCATACCAGAGTCGGCATTGGTCAATTGGAACCTTTCCAATGTTTATGAGATCTACCCCGTCTGGCGACACCGCTATGCAGAGGGCATAACTCACAATACCGAGCATGTGTTTGGTTTGCAGGTGCCCAATAACTTACCTATACAGCTAGCCGAGCGCGAGCATCTTCAGTATCAGTGGCTGCCATGGCAGCTAGCGGCCGATAAATGCTTTTCTCCATCAAATGCTGAAGCTATTCTTCAATTGCCGCATTTTTTAAATACCACCCCAGCCGCAGATCTATGAAGCTTCGTATTGTTACGTACAACATACATAAAGGCGTCAGTACACTAGGATCGCGTCCACGCATACACGCGATCAAGCAAGCGCTTTCAGGGTTGTCAGCCGATTTGGTTTTTTTGCAGGAAGTGCAGGGTAGGCATGATCTGCTGGCCTTGCGCCATTCAGCGAGTTGGCCGAATCAGAGTCAACATGAATTTTTGGCCGATGATCATCAGCACAGTGCCTACGGCATGAATGCGGTGTATGACCACGGACATCATGGCAATGCGTTGCTATCGAATTTTCCTATAGTGTCGTTTCGTAATCATGATGTCTCTGACCATGCTTTTGAGTCGCGCGGAATTTTGCATTGCATGCTCAAGCTAGGAAAAACGGATGTGCATTGTTATGTCATTCATCTAGGTTTGTTTGCGGGCAGCCGATTGCGCCAGACGCAAGCATTGATTGACGCGGTGATAAATACCGCGCCACCAGAGGCGCCCTTACTGATTGCGGGAGACTTCAATGATTGGACCAATGCGCTGAGTACACATTTGCGTAAACGTTTACATGTTGTTGAAGTATTTGATCAGGGACTCGCTGCGCGCAGCTTTGGCACGTATTTGCGAAGGCTGTCGGGGCGCGGTCCACGCAAAACACCCGCAAGAACTTTTCCGGCCGCTATGCCTGTACTGCAGTTAGATCGTATTTATGTGCGTGGTTTTCGCGTAGAGACTGCAAAAGTTTTACATGGTGCTAGTTGGGCAAGGCTTTCCGATCATGCACCCATCGTTGCAGATTTATATTTGCTCGATCAGGCAGATGAGGATGTACGCAGCCCCTCAGAGGCAGTTGAAAATTCCTATGCGAGCAGCAAGTTATAGTCAGAGTAATCGACTGGTACTTCTGCACCGTGGAGGTGAATTTTTCCCTGCGCTGGTGCTGGCGTTAGATAGTGCGCATATCGAAATTTATCTTGAGACATATATTTTTGCGCTGGATGCAACGGGTCATCATGTCAAAGCCGCACTGATGCGCGCTGCAGCCCGCGGCGTCAATGTGCATGTGCTGGTCGATTGGTTGGGCACCGGCGAATCAGTTGTAGCAGAGCTGCGCAAAGATCTTCAATCCGCAGGTATACGTTTTGCCAGTTTTAATCCGTGGTTTAAACGGGGTGTTGCGCGCACTCACAGAAAGATCGTTGTTATCGATAGGCGCTTGGCATTTCTGGGTGGTTTAAATATCAATGATGATTTTTTCTCGGATGATCATCATCACACGCCCTTGCCTGCAGCACGGTGGGATTTTGCCGTTGGTATCACCGGCCCTCTAGTCGATAGCGTGCATGCTGAAGTTGCAGCGCTGTGGGCGCGGCAGCAACCGCTGGGTATACGACGTCGGCTGCAATATCTTCGTCAGCAGTATGCTTCTCGCTTTAAGCCTTTGCAGGAAGTAGCGCATGCCGCACTAGTCGTTAGAGATAATCTGCGAAACCGTAACACCATACAGCGCACATTGCTGCAAGCACTGGGTCATGCGCATCATCAAGCGTGGGTGGTAACGCCGTACTTTGCCCCGGACCGCAAACTACGCAACGCCCTAATCCATGCAGCAAATCGAGGAGTATCCGTTACGCTGCTTATCGGTGTGGGACAGTTTCGGTTGCAAGATGCGGTTGCTCAGTCGTTTTATCCGAGGCTACTGGGTGCGGGTGTGCGCATAGTTGAATACCGTAAAACTCAGCTACATGCCAAGGTTGCTGTGATCGACGATCAATGGGCAACTGTGGGTTCCAGTAATTTTGATGGTCTTTCATTATTTGTGAATCACGAAGCAAATATCATCGTGAGGGACGAAGAATTTGCACGCACCTTGCGCGAGGCTATCGTTCAGGGAGTACATGAGGGTGTGGCTGTTATTGTTGAGGAAGTAGAAAATTATTCCTGGGCTCGCCGCTTATTTAATCGCTTTGCTTACCTTTTGTATAAAAGCGTTTTACAAGTTATTAGTGCTGGAAGATATACAAAGTGATGCTGATTGCACATGCTATCCGTTAAGGTGGTTCTTATGAGTGAAACTGTACGTATCGATAAATGGTTATGGGCAGCGCGATTTTTTAAAACGCGCTCGCTGGCAGCCGATGCTGTAGAGCGCGGTCGCGTAACGTTAAACGGAGACCGCTGTAAAACATCGCGTAATCTTCATCCGGGTGACTTGCTCGATATTGATAACGGCAGCAGCGAGTGGCAAATTCGGGTGGTAGGTTTGTCCACTCAGCGTGGATCGGCGCCTATTGCGCGTCAGTTGTATGAAGAAACCAGTGAGAGCATCCTGCGCCGTGAACAACATACCGAACAGCGCAAGCTTTTTACTGAGCCAGCCGAGGCCATACGCGGCAGACCGACCAAGCGTGATCGTCGCCTGCTTGATCGTTCAAAGTAATTCGTGATCACTTGGTGTGATCCACAGTTGTGCTTAGTGATTTGGTTAACACCCAACGTAAATTCGTTTAGTAGGGGTCTGTCAAATCGCCATCAATAAGTCCATCCCCGAGGGCAAACATTCATAATCGGTGCATAATAGGACGCCCGTTCTATTTTCTATAAAGTCCATGCTCTGGGAGACCTCATGACTGAAACTATCCAAAAGCCTTTGCGCAAAGGAGAACAGACCCGCGCCGCTATTTTGGGTGCAGCACTTGAGCTTGCCAGTCGCGAGGGTTTGGAAGGCCTGACCATAGGGGTCTTGGCTGATCGCATGGACATGAGCAAATCAGGAGTCTTTGCACACTTTGGTTCGCGCGAAGATTTGCAGATCGCCGTGCTTAGACTCTACAACCATCAATTCGAACAAGAAGTTTTTTACCCCAGCATACGTGAGCCGCGCGGCTTGCCACGGCTGCAGAGCCTGTTCAGACGCTGGGTTGACAAGGTCTGCCTGGAAATCGCTTCAGGATGCATTTACATCAGCGGTGCTGTGGAGTACGACGATAGGCCTGGCCCGATTCGAGATCATTTGGTTGATATGGTGGATAGCTGGCAGCGTGCCTTGCACAGAGCAGCCCAACTAGCCATAGAAGAGCAGCATCTCAAACCTGATACCGACCCCAAGCAATTAGTTTTTGAAATGTACGGCCTGGTGCTTGCGCTGCATCATGATGCGCGTTTTATACGCAGCCCCGGAAGTGTGGTACGCGCCCACGCTGGTTTTGAGCGCTTGATTTCCAGTGCACAGACCACCAAAGCAGCACACTAGCGCAGCAGATGTGCAACGCCGCTACAGAAAACATCCTTCTTTAACCGTAAAGTCACCAGGTTAATTACCCCCTTTCGTTGCATCACTAAGCACGTAAAAAATATCAGGAGAACACCATGCCAATTTATCAGGCACCACTGCGTGACATGCACTTTGTCTTGCATGAATTACTCAATGTTGAGCAAGAGCTGCGCTCATTGCCCGCACATGCCGATATGGATGCTGACACCATCAATCAGGTGCTGGAAGAAGGCGGAAAATTTGCTGCTGATATTCTTTTTCCGCTAAATCATTCCGGCGACCGAGAGGGGTGCCACTTTGATGCGGCAACGCATACGGTGACTGCGCCGGTGGGATTTAAATCAGCCTATGAACAATACGTAGCCGCAGGGTGGCCTTCGCTGTCATGCGACCCAACCTATGGCGGGCAGGGGTTGCCTATCGTGTTGAATAACGGGTTTTATGAAATGCTCAATTCGGCCAATCAAGCCTGGACCATGTACCCCGGTTTGTCGCATGGCGCATACGAGTGTTTGCATGCACACGGCAGCGAAGCTCAAAAGCAGTTGTATTTACCCAAGCTGGTATCGGGTGAATGGACAGGCACTATGTGTCTTACCGAATCTCACTGCGGAACCGATCTGGGCATGTTGAAAACGCGTGCAATACCCGAGGCCGATGGTAGCTATCGTCTGACAGGCAGCAAAATTTTTATCTCTGCAGGTGAGCATGATTTATCCGCCAATATTGTGCATTTAGTGTTGGCTCGTTTGCCCGACGCACCGCCTGGCACCAAAGGAATTTCTTTATTTGTTGTCCCAAAATTTTTACCGGATGCCAGTGGTAATCCGGGTGAGCGTAATCCTATTTTTTGCGGTGCAATTGAACACAAGATGGGTATACATGGCAATGCCACCTGTCAAATCAACCTTGACAGTGCAACGGGATGGTTGATAGGCGAGCCTCATCGTGGTTTGAATGCGATGTTTGTGATGATGAATGCAGCGCGTCTGGGTGTAGGCATGCAGTCACTGGGCCTAACAGAAGTTGCGTATCAAAATGCGTTGATCTATGCGCGTGAGCGTACTCAGGGCCGTAGCCTCACAGGTCCAAAAGCAGAAGCACAAGCAGCCGACCCGATTATTGTTCATCCTGATGTACGCCGCATGCTGTTAACAGCGCGCGCCTACGCTGAAGGTGGTCGTGCGTTTACTTCGTACATCGCTTTAATGATCGATCGTGAACTCAATCACCCTGATGACGAAGTTCGTAAACTCGCCGCTGATGAAGTGGCACTGCTCACGCCAGTAGTAAAAGCCTTTCTGACCGATAACGCGTGGATAGCAACTTCCGAGGCACTGCAAGTGTATGGAGGGCATGGCTACATTGCAGAATGGGGTATGGAGCAGTATGTACGCGATTCGCGTATCAACATGATTTATGAAGGTACCAACACCATACAATCGCTTGATCTGTTGGGGCGCAAAGTGCTCATGGATAACGGTGAGAAGCTACGTAAATTTGGTGAAAAAATAAAAAGCTTCGTAGAAGAAAATGGAACCGATGAAGCCATGTCAGAATTTATTACACCTTTGGCAGATATTGGTGAAAAAATTACCAAGCTCAGTATGGAAATAGGCATGAAGGCTTTTATGAATCGCGATGAAGTCGGAGCTGCGGCGGTGCCGTACATGCGTGTGGTGGGTCATCTGGTATTTGCCTGGTTCTTTGCGCGCATGGCCAAGCTTGCGCTCGAAAAGAAAGATAGTGACGATACATTTTATAAAGCCAAGCTGGCAGTTGCGCGGTTTTATTTTGCGCGACTTTTACCTGAAACGGCCATGCTGATACGACAGGCGCGCTCAGGTGCTGACAATCTGATGTCGCTAGAGGCCGACTTGTTTTGAGCAGGTTACTTCAATGGGGAAGTGTCGATGTCCAAGGTCATGATTAAAAAAGTTGCTGTTCTCGGTGCTGGCGTGATGGGCGCTCAAATTGCCGCGCATTGCATTAATGCGCGCGTACCTGTCATCCTGTTTGACTTGCCTGGTAAAGACGATCAGTCACGTAATACGCTGGTTCAGCGAGCGCTTGAGAACCTAAAAAAACTTAGCCCCGCGCCATTGGCGCAAAGCCATCAAGCCGATCTCATCGAGGTGGCTAATTTTGAGGATGATCTGCACAAGCTGCTTGAGGCAGATCTCATCATTGAAGCCATTGCCGAACGTATGGATTGGAAGCACGCGCTGTACAAAAAAATAACAGCGCATATTGCACCACATGCGATTTTTGCGACGAATACATCAGGCTTATCCATTACTGAGCTGGCGACAGGAATAAATGACGATCTGCGATCACGTTTTTGTGGTGTGCATTTTTTCAATCCGCCACGCTATATGCATTTGGTAGAACTGATTCCTACTGCGGCCACCCACGCATCGATACTGGATCAGCTAGAGAGTTTTTTGGTAACCACATTGGGCAAAGGTGTGGTGCGTGCTATGGATACACCCAACTTTATTGCTAACCGCGTGGGTGTATTTGGTATGTTGGCGATCATGCATGAGGCTGAAAAATTCGGTCTCTCGTATGAGTTAGTGGATGATTTAACAGGCGCAAAACTTGGGCGCGCCAAGTCGGGTACTTTTCGCACCGCTGATGTTGTGGGCCTGGATACCCTGGGGCATGTCATTCGCACCATGCAGGACAAATTACCCGATGATCCATTCCACGCTGTATATGCAACACCTGCTGTGCTTGAAAAGCTCATTACCGATGGACATGTTGGTCAGAAAAGTGGTGCAGGTTTTTATAAGAAAGTAGGTAAAGATATTTTGCGCTACGACGCTGTTAAACATGACTACGTAGCGTCTAGCGGTAAAGTGGATGAATTAATCGGTCGAATTTTAAAAGAAAAAGATCCTGCTAAACGTCTCAAGTCGTTGCGCGAGTCGACGCACCACCAAGCTCAATTTTTATGGGCGATTTTCCGTGATTCATTTCATTACATCGCTGTACACCTCGAGTCTATAGCTGATACTGCGCGTGACATCGATTTTGCATTGCGCTGGGGTTTTGGCTGGAAGCAGGGCCCATTTGAATTATGGCAGCTAGCAGGTTGGCAGCAAGTAGCTCAATGGGTAAAGCAAGATATCGATGAAGGCCACGCATTGTCGAATGCGCCGTTGCCCGCTTGGGTATTTGATGGTCGCTCGGCGGTACATACAGAATCAGGCTCGTGGTCGCCTGCAAAAAAAATCTACATAGCCAGATCTGAATTGCCAGTCTATCAGCGCCAAATTTTCCGAGCGTCGTTGGTAGGTGATGTTGCGCCCACCGGTGCTACAGCGGCTACTACGGTGCATGAAGATGCGTCAGTACGACTGTGGCATCAAGACGATGATGTATTGATTTTGTCGTTTAAAACGAAGTTGCATGTGATGGGTCCGGAAGTAATTGCCGGTGTAGAGCGGGCCGTCACCGAAGCGGAACATAATTTTCGATCACTCGTCATTTGGCAGGCAGATTCAGCCGAAGGCGGGGCTTTTTCTGCAGGGGCTGATTTACAAGCCATGCTGCCTGTTTTTATGTCGGGTGGTTTGAAAGCCATAGATCACGTTGTCGCTAATTTTCAGCGCGCCATGATGCGTGTTAAGTACGCAAATGTACCTGTAGTTGCGGCTGTTGGTGGTATTGCTTTGGGCGGTGGCTGTGAGCTAGTCATGCATGCCAGTCGGCGCGTTGCATTACTTGAATCGTATATCGGTTTAGTGGAAGTCGGTGTTGGTTTGATGCCAGCCGGTGGTGGTTTAAAAGAAATCGCATTGCGTTCTGCGCGTGAAGCGAAAGGCAATGACATTCTTCAGTTTTTGAAAAACCGATTTACTGCAGCAGCAACAGCTGCTGTGTCGAAATCAGCACCTGAAGCAAAACGTATGGGCTATCTTTCGCGCGGTGATGTGATTGTTCTCAATCCCTATGAATTGCTGCATGTAGCAAAAACGCAGGCACTCGCCCTGGCTGATGCGGGTTACCGTCCACCGATAGCATCCTTGGTATCAGTGACAGGTCGTTATGGCATTGCAACCATACGGGCTCAGTTAATCAATATGCGCGATGGTGGTTTTATTTCTGCGCATGATGAACACATCGCGACACTGATTGCCGATGCTGTCTGTGGCGGTGATATCGATCCTGGCAGTCAGGTGAGCGAACAATGGTTGCTGGATAAAGAGCGCAAAGGTTTTATGGAGTTACTGGCGCATCCTAAAACGCAAGAACGCATCATGGGCATGCTTCAAACCGGCAAGCCCGTACGTAACTAAGGTATTGACTAGTAAAACAGGAATCTATCATGGCGAAACAACTTCAAGATGCCTACATCGTTTCAGCAGTTCGAACGCCCATAGGTAAAGCGCCGCGAGGCGTATTTCGACATGTACGTCCTGATGATTTATTAGTGCATGCATTAAAAGCTGCTTTAGCGCAGGTACCTACGCTGGATCCTAAGCAGATTGAAGATGCCATTGTTGGTTGCGCTTTCCCCGAAGCGGAGCAAGGTTTAAATATTGCGCGTATGTCTGTGCTGCTTGCAGGTTTACCAAAATCAGTGGGTGGAGTAACCGTCAATCGTTATTGCGCATCGGGCTTGACGGCACTGGCCATGGCAGCTGATCGCATACGTGTAGGTGAAGCTGATGTCATGATCGCCGCTGGCGTTGAATCGATGTCGGTAGTGCCTATGATGGGTTATCACCCCTCCATGAATATGGGCGTGTTCAGCGATGAAAATATAGGTATGGCCTATGGCATGGGTTTAACGGCAGAAAAAGTCGCAACGCAATGGAAAATTTCGCGTCAGGCACAAGATGAATTCGCACTTGAATCGCATCGCAGAGCGCATGCTGCACAGCTTAGTGGCGAGCGCGCCGGTGAAATAATTCCTATCGATGTTATCCATCGAGCTCCAAATCTGAGCACAGGGCAAATTGATACACACACACAAACCATCATCGATGATGAAGGCGTGCGCCCAGCAACGACGCTAGAAATTCTGGGGAAATTAAAACCCGTATTTGCAGCTAAAGGGTCGGTAACCGCAGGGAATAGTTCGCAAACATCCGACGGTGCGGGTGTACTCATTATCGTGAGTGAAAAAATTCTTAAGCAATTTAATCTTGTTCCGTTAGCACGCTTTGTATCCTTTGCAGTGCGTGGTGTGCCGCCAGAGATTATGGGCATAGGCCCCAAGGAAGCTATACCTGCGGCATTGGCTTCAGCAGGTTTAACGCTGAATCATCTCGATTGGATAGAACTTAACGAAGCCTTTGCAGCACAAGCACTAGCGGTTAGTCATGACTTGGGTCTCGATATGAGTAAAGTGAATCCATTAGGAGGTGCGATTGCGCTCGGTCATCCGCTGGGTGCTACCGGTGCCATTCGTGCAGCTACTGTCATACACGGCATGCGTAAACGTCAGCTCAAATACGGCATGGTGACGATGTGCGTCGGTACGGGCATGGGAGCGGCCGGTATCTTTGAAAACCTTTCGTAGTGTTTGTCGCACTAGCAACGTGAATTGCTGTTTGATACAGGTTGGACTGTCGCTAAGCGGGGCGTAATCTATAGGGCTAGACTCAACACTGCCTTGACTGAGAAATTTTTCTCAAAAAAGCCTGTTCGTATTTTGTGGATGTGGACTCATTACGAATAAAGCAAACATTAAAGCTTGTGTAAATTCAGGATCGGCCATCTTTACTCTAGCTTGTTTGCACTCTAAGCCTCCAAAAATTAAGATTAGCCCTATTGTTGGGCTATTTCCTTTTTTTATCTGGACCGATGAGTTTTTTAGACTAAGTGAAGTTCAACTTTTTTACCTAAGGCC
>CAYUDI010000033.1:15098-17222 GCA_964443585.1 uncultured Bifidobacterium sp. | reverse complement strand
CGCCATGAACTTGGACTTGCGCCTGATGAATATGCAGGCTTCACCATGACACTGTTACGCATGCTAGCGTTTACGCCTCTGCGTGCACATGGTGATGGAAATAAGCTCGTACCTCCAGCCTCTGCAAAATTGTCTGCAGCAGCGACTAAACCTAAAGCATCTGCACCGGTGAGTTTAGCCATCGCAAGTAAGCCAGAAAATAATCCACTTACAACCGAGGTCTCAGCGTCATCGACAACAACGGCTAGGTCACCTAGCCCTGCCATGGCGGCCTTGGCGGCAGCTCGCAGCAGCAAAACAGCCAAGTCTGCCGGCGAGAGCGTATCTCCCGCTGTCACGCAACCATCTCCAGAAACGCTAACTGCAACAAATCTTCCTCAAAAAAAAACTGAACTGAAACAAGAGTCTGAACTGGCAATCGTGGATGATGCCCATGAGCAGGACGTAGTTCTCAACATAGCCACAGTAGCACCATTGTCCACGGGTTCGCTTGATTGGCCCGCGATAGTGAGGCAGCTAGAGCTGCGTGGCATGGCACAGCAACTCGCAACGCAAAGCGAATTATTACGTTCACACGAAGACGGTGGAATACTAAACATCGAATTACGAGTGCCGGTCGATACGCTGCTGTCGTCAGGTAGTGTAGATAAGCTCTCTAAGGTATTAGCGGCTTACTTGAATAAAAAAGTAACTATTGCGACAGAGATAGGCGCAGTGCGGCAAACAGCGCATGCAGCCAGCCTGGCTGAACAAGCAGAGCGTTTGCAGCTAGCAGAGCAAACACTGGAAAGCGATCCATTTGTACAAACCTTAAAGCGTGAATTCGGCGCGACTATGGTCCCCGGGTCTGTGCGACCTATTTAATAATGATTGAATGAGGAGTTCACCATGATGAAGGGCCAACTTGCCGGTCTGATGAAACAGGCTCAGGCCATGCAGGACAACATGAAGAAGATGCAAGACCAACTCGCGACTATCGAAGTTGAGGGTCAGGCAGGAGCAGGTATGGTCAAGATCATCATGACCTGTAAAAACGATGTAAAGCGCGTCACGATTGATCCCTCATTGCTGGCCGATGATAAAGACATGCTGGAAGATTTAGTCGCTGCCGCGTTCAATGATGCAGTACGTAAAGCAGAAGCATTGTCCACAGAAAAAATGTCCGGCATGACGGCAGGTTTGCCACTGCCCCCAGGCTTTAAGCTCCCGTTCTGATAGCGCTGGCGAGTGAAGATTTCATCGAGTCTTGATTTTTTAAGTGATGCCTTGCGTCGCTTGCCCGGTGTCGGACCAAAATCGGCACAACGCATTGCTTACCATCTCATGCAGCACGATCGTGAGGGGGCAGCGCAACTCGCCAGAGCATTGACGCAGGCAGTGGAACGCGTACATCACTGCGCACTTTGTAATACCTTCACTGAAAGTGACGTCTGCGAAACCTGTCTCGATAGCGAGCGCGATGCCGCATTACTGTGCGTAGTTGAAACACCCGCTGATCAGCTCATGATAGAACAGACCATGACTTATAAAGGTCTGTATTTTGTATTGATGGGACGTCTCTCTCCACTGGATGGCATAGGCCCCAAAGATCTGCATCTGGATAGGCTGGTTGCCCGTGCCACCGACGGTATCGTGACCGAAGTCGTACTAGCGACAAATTTCACTAACGAAGGTGAAGCAACCGCACATTACATTAGCGAGACGTTAAAACAGCGTGGACTCAGCGTGAGTCGTATCGCGCGCGGTGTGCCCGTGGGTGGCGAGCTTGAGTATGTCGATGCAGGAACGATTGCTCGCGCCATGCTGGATAGGCGCAGCACCTAGGATAGCTATCTTCAAATGAATTCCCCGAGCTTATGATGGATAAAAAAAACAAAGAATCTGCTTCGGTAGGCCCTATGGCAGGAATAAAGGTACTCGAGTTGGGAACCTTGATCGCGGGCCCTTTTTGTTCGCGTATGTTGGCCGAGTTTGGTGCTGATGTCATCAAGATCGAAGCACCCGGTGAAGGTGATCCGATTCGTAAATGGCGCGTACTAAAAGACGGGAATTCGCTCTGGTGGTACGTGCAGAGCCGAAATAAAAAAAGGATTACTCTCAATATGAAAGACGCACGTGCGCAAG
>CAYUDI010000033.1:3115-15088 GCA_964443585.1 uncultured Bifidobacterium sp. | reverse complement strand
AAAAATGGAACCTCGGTTTTGAGCAATTAAAGGCGATTAATCCTGCGGTCATCATGGTGCGTTTATCAGGGTATGGCCAGAGCGGCCCTATGCGTGATGCACCCGGGTTTGGTGCAATTGGCGAATCCATGGGTGGATTACGCTATGTATCCGGCCACCCTGATCGGCCGCCTGTTCGTATTGGTATTTCGATTGGTGATTCGGTCGCTTCTTTGCACGGTGCCATAGGCGCATTGATGGCGTTGCGCCATCGGGATGCCACCGGTGGTCGCTGGAACGGAAAATCTGGTTCAGGGTGCGTTGCAGGGCAGGGGCAGATGGTCGATGTAGCGTTGTATGAAGCAGTATTCAACATGATGGAATCGCTCGTTCCTGAATACGACCATGCGGGCGTAGTGCGTGAACGTACCGGTGGTGCACTGCCCGGTATCGTTCCATCGAATACCTACACAACGGGTGATGGTGAAAACATAGTCATTGCAGGAAATGGCGACGCTATATTCAAGCGACTCATGATGGCCATAGGGCGTACTGATATGGCAAACGATCCGGCACTGGCAAACAATGCAGGTCGTGTCCCTGCCACCCAAGCGATTGATGATGCAATTCAGTCGTGGTGTTCAACCCAAACTATCGATGCGGCATTAGACGTTCTCAAAGTAGCAGAAGTGCCTGTGTCGAAAATTTATTCAGTGCGTGACATGATGCAGGATCCGCAATTTCTTGCACGTAAAATGTTTGAGGAGCATACGTTTAAGGATGGCTCCACCATTAAATTACCTGCGGTGACTCCAAAATTATCGGAAACGCCTGGTTCTACGCGTTGGATGGGTCCGGATTTGGGTGAACACACAGACGAGGTTCTCAAAACGTTGGGTTATACAGATCAAGAGATTACTGAGTTTCGTCAGGCAGGGGTACTTTAAATCGGGGTGATTTATCGCTTCATAAACAGAGGCTAAATTCAGAAGCCAAATTCAAAGATTAAATTCCTAGAGTCAGCTTAACTTTGCATCCCAATGAGTTGTTCTAGTTTTTCTGAGTCTGCACAAAATAATCGTATACCTTCAGCCAATTTTTCAGTCGCCATGGCATCGTTGTTTAACGCCAATCGGAATGCTTGCTCATTTAAACTGATTTTTTCAATAGCAGACGATATGGCTTTTTCTTTTGTAAGTTTTGGGATGATCGTTGCTCGTGCATCGCTCAATTTTTGTAAGAGTTCAGGACTGATGGTTAATAGGTCGCAGCCAGCGAGCTCAATAATTTGCGATGTATTTCGAAAGCTTGCACCCATGACCTCGGTAGCGTAGCCAAATTTTTTGTAATACTCATAAATTCGGCATACGGATTGCACACCAGGATCGTTCGCGCCTGTGTATTCCTGCCCGGTCGATTTTTTATACCAATCATAAATACGACCAACAAATGGCGAAATTAATTGCGCGCCAGCTTCAGCTGCAGCAATAGCTTGCGGTAGGCAGAACAGCAGTGTCATGTTGCAATGTATGCCTTCTTTTTCCAGAACTTTAGCAGCCTGTATACCTTCCCAAGTTGAGGCTATTTTGATCAAAACGCGATCGCGCGATACGCCAGCGGCATCGTAGAGAGCAATTAACTGTCGTGCTTTTTTAATGGTGGCTTCGGTGTCGAACGAGAGACGAGCATCGGTTTCAGTGGATACTCTTCCAGGAATGATGGCGAGAATTTTTTTCCCGAATTCGACGAGTAAATGATCAACGATGTCACCTATCGGTTTCCCCGCATGAACACGCAAGACGTCCGTCAGCAGCGACTGGTATTCGGGCTTTTGAACAGCCTTTAGTATCAATGAGGGATTGGTAGTGGCATCGCGCGGTGAGTAGGCTTGCATCGATTGAAAATCACCGGTGTCAGCTACCACAGTTGTGTACTGCTTCAATTGGTCGAGTTGATTCATTTCAGGGTTTCTTTTGTAAAATTCTAGCGATCAAACCGGCGGTTGAACCATCATGGCTATGAGATGACGTTTTGCCTTCGAGTTCGGGCAATATGCGCGCAGCCAGTGTTTTACCCCGTTCCACACCCCATTGGTCAAAACTATTGATGTCCCAAAGTACACCCTGAACAAAAGTCTTGTGTTCATACAGAGCCAGTAGCGAGCCCAAAGTTTCGGGGGTCAGCTTATCCATTAGCAGCATATTGCTGGGACGATTACCCGGTAAGACGCGAAAAGGTGGAAGTGCTTCGCCTTCATGTCCCGGGCGTTCATCTGTTTGATGGCCCATCATGAGTGCTTCAGCCTGAGCAAAGCAATTAGCCAACAGTGCATGGTGTTGATTTGCCCGGTCATGCGCAGGCGTTGTGGCAGCAATGAAGTCAACCGGTACCAAATCTGTTCCTTGATGAAGCATCTGAAAATACGCATGCTGACCATTAGTACCTGTACTGCCCCAGATAACCGGTGCCGTCGGTGAGTTGACCAGGGCTCCGCTGTTGGTAACACGCTTACCATTACTTTCCATATCAACCTGCTGCAAGTGGACTGGAAACAAACGTAAATCTTCATGGTAGGGAGCGATCAGATGCGATGCGCTGCCAAAGTGCTGTCTGTACCACCAGCCTAGCAAACCCAGCAGTACGGGCATATTTTGCTCTAATGGGGACTCCTGAAAGTGCAGGTCCATCGCATGCGCACCCGACAAGAACGCACGAAAATTTGTCATGCCGATGGCAATCGCTACTGATAGACCTATGGCTGACCAAACAGAGTAGCGACCACCGACCCAATCCCAGAAGGGCAGCATGTTTTCGGTATCGATACCGAATTCAGCAACAGCTTGAGCATTCGTTGATACAGCGACAAAGTGTTTAGCAAGATCGTCTGTCTCACCTTTACGCAGAAACCATGCGCGCGCAACGCGCGCGTTCATCAGTGTTTCTTGGGTGGTAAAGCTTTTAGACGCGACAACAAATAAGGTTGTTTCGGGAGATAAATCAGCCAGCACTGCATCAACGGCATGGCCATCAACATTGGACAGAAAATGTAAAGTCAAACCCTGTTGAATATAGGGCCTGAGTGCAGCGCATGCCATGGCTGGACCAAGATCAGACCCACCTATACCAATATTGACGACATCGGTGATGACCTTTCCCGTAAAACCTAACCAATCGCCGCTACGCACTCGCTGCGACAGACGATCCATGCGGTCCAGTACTTGCTGAACTTGGGTGCTGAGTACTTCACCATGCAGCTCAAAGCGCTGCCCGGCGGGCGCACGCAACAGGGTGTGCAGTGCAGGGCGCTGCTCTGTGGTGTTGACGGGCTCACCAGCAAACATGGCGTGGCGACGTTTTTCCAGCGCGCAGGAGCGCGCCAATTCCACTAGTAAGGATATCGTTGTTGCATCGATATGATTTTTGGAATAGTCAAGAAACAGCCCGGCTGCTTCCAGTGAGAACTGACGGAAGCGTTGCGCATCTTGAGCAAATAGCTCCGGAAGCTGCCACTGGCGCGCCAGCGGCGCATGCTTGGCAAGCGCCGTGAGCGCGGCTGTTTTTTGGTAATGGGAGTCGGACATTAAAAGAATGGTTGGTGCAGTGTCTAAACCGCAGGCGTCAAAACCACAATGTTACCTGTAGGAACTTGAACTTTTGCAAATTTCCGACGATTCTCTTAGTTACTTCGTGTTTAACGCAACCTGAAATTTGATTATTGAAGCCGTGCCAGCCTGCGAGCGTCTTGTGGCAGCGCAAAACAGGCCGAATTCGAACTACCTCAAAGAAACACCCGCAAGCCCCATCCCTTCATCCCATTTGTTCGATTAACAACACTTTGTTCGAAAATTGAAGCTTTTTAGTTGTTAATTTACTAAACTAAGTGTTGTTTAAAAGGTAATTTACGTAGTTTTGGGTTTTCTTAGAACACTACAAGAGTATGGGGAAGATCATCATGCAAGCATTTTCAAGCACCGTCAGAGACCTGTATGCATTGGCCGAATACGCCGCCCCCGATCAATTCTTGACGCAGGCAATCAACCTGCTTCAAATGTGGATACGTTTTGATGGCGCCATATTCGGAACGGGAGAAGGCTCACAAAAAAATACACTATCCCTGCTGGAATCATCCGCGGCGCCACCGTCATCTACCGTTCCTGAAACATTAATTGCGGGCTCAGACACATCGATAGAGACCAATTCGCGTTTTGCAAACGACCCTGTGGCCCGTGGCTTTCGTGATGCACCATTTTCGCCCGCACGAGGCGGTGTTAGCGAGCTTTATCGCAAGAGCCGCGATGGAAAAAAAACGACTGCAAAAGAGATTTCTGGTCCGCGTAACCTTTCCGAAGAATTGGGTCTGCATCATCTGATGGTACACGGGGACGATCCAAAACGGGTCAGGCCAGCGCGTTGGATAGTGCTCTACCGCAAACACGATTTGCGCTTTGCTGATACCGATGCCGCGTGTCTGCATGGTTTGTGGATACATCTCTCTCGAGCGCTCGCCATTAATCGTAGTCGGGTTTATGAGCGACAGTTTGGCCAGGAAAAATCTCTCAGTGTGGCCTCGGGCTTGATTACACAAGACGGCCAGATCGAAATAGGTGATCAGCGTTTATTTGATTTGTTTGAGCGCGAATGGCCAGAAAGCGCACCTGACCGTATTCCTGCGCATGTCATGGAAATATTAGTTGCTGGTAAAACCTTTCGCGGCACTCAGATTGAAATCAACCTGTATCGCCAGAATGGCCAACTCACCTGTCGAGTAAGACCGGTAGGTGCAATGGAAATACTGAGCCCACGGGAATTTGTGGTGGCCAGACGCTTTGCTGCTGGAATGAGCCATAAGCAAATTGCACGCGAACTGGGTGTTTCTCATCACACGGTGCGCAATCAATTGGCCCACTTATATCGCAAGTTAAATCTGCACGACAAAGTTTCACTGGCTCAGTATTTGGCCACCAATGCCGCACCCGTATAAATTACGCTTGCGAGCATTTCTTAGTGGTCAGGGTTGGTCATCCGCTAAAATGCAGTCTCACAGCACTCAGGCGGCACTCATGACTCAAGATGAACTTAAGCAAGCGGTTGCACATGCGGCACTCGACTACGTAGCTGCCGGAGAAATCATAGGCGTCGGCACGGGTTCTACCGCTAATTTTTTTATTGATGAGCTGGGTAAAATCCGCGATCGCATACAAGGTGCGGTTGCATCCTCCGAGGCAACCGCCAATCGACTCAGGTCGCATGGCATTACTGTTTTTGATTTAAATGACATTACGCATCTGTCTGTCTATGTCGATGGTGCTGACGAAATTAATCATCAAGGTCAAATGATCAAAGGCGGCGGTGGCGCGTTAACGCGAGAAAAAATTGTGGCCTCTGTGGCAGATCAATTTATTTGTATCGCTGATGAATCCAAGCTGGTCGAGACTATGGGTAAGTTTCCACTGCCGGTAGAAATTATTCCTATGGCAGAAAAAGCCGTTGAGCGACAGTTACGTGCGTTCGGTGCGACCCCCGAACTGCGTATGAAGGATGGCAAACCGTATGTCACTGACAATGGCTGTTGGATACTCGATGCACGCGGTTTGCAGATTCACGACCCGTTAGCGCTTGAACAAAAAATCAATGCCATAGCGGGTGTTGTGAGCGTAGGTCTGTTTGCACAAAAAGCAGCGTCGGTGTGCTTGCTGGGGTCGGGGTCGGGCGTGAAGACATTGAAATTTTGATTTTCTTACTTAGTAATGAAAGAGCCCGCAAATTTTCGTCTGCGGGCTTTTGTATTTCTTGAGTCCCGGAATTGAACTCTAACTATGTAATAACGTATTGACAAAGCTTGTGTTGGTCGTTCGACGTATTGCCATCAATGTGTATGGTGTGTATCATTGACGAATGACCAGCAAGGAACTTATCGACCTGTTGAATCGAGATGGATGGACGCTACGCGGGTCAAAAGGATCGCACCATGTCTTTGTTCATTCATCAAAGGCAGGTCATTTAACCGTTCCACACCCGAAAAAAGACCTAGGCACAGGGCTTGTTCAAAAGATCCTGAAGCAGGCTGGATTGAAATGAGGAAAACGCTATGAAATACCCAATTGCAATCGAACCCGGAGATGAGACACATGCATGGAGTGTTGTCGTGCCCGATCTGCCAGGCTGTTTTTCCGCTGCTGACTCCGGCATTGACGAGGCTATAGAGAATGCGAAAGAAGCTATTGAATTATGGATAACGACGGCTCTGGACACCGGTGACGATGTACCTAAGCCCAGCAGCGTTGCTGCTTTTCAAAAAAAACGTGAATTCAAAGGTTGGGTTTGGGCGATAGCGGAGATCGATCCGGCGTTGCTATCGGATGAAATTGAACGGGTGAACATCACCTTGCCCAAGCGAGTTTTAGCAAGGTTAGATGCGAAAGCAAAAGAACACGGAGAGACACGATCGGGGTTTATTGCTCATCTCGCTATTCAAGCGTGATGACAAAAACTTACAGCAAAAAGCCCCGCAAATTTTCGTCTGCGGGCTTTTTGATTTTTAAGCTTCACTATCCGTATTCGAACCGGCGGTTTGCTGCTTATTCAGCTGGAGGTACGTAGCCTTGGGCCTCATCAGCACCGTCGCCAAAAAAGTGGCGTTCCATTTGGGTAGCCAGATACTTGCGGGCGCGTGCATCGGCCAGATTAAGGCGATTTTCATTGACCAGCATGGTTTGATGTTTCAACCAGGCGGCCCAGGCTTCTTTGGAGACACTCTCCCAGATCTTTTTACCTAAATCACCGGGATAAGGAGCAAAGTCCAGACCTTCGGCTTCTTTGTCTAGTTTGATGCAGTGGACCGTACGTGCCATTGATGTCTCCGAGCGAAAAATATTTTAAACGTATCGAGTAGTGCCGTGTCCATGTGATGGTGGTTACAGCTTTTTAATCAGCACCATGGATTTGCGCTGCCAGTTATACATGTTTTGTCTGTCTTTGGGCAGATCATCAATACTGGCCATCACAAATCCACGCTTTAAAAACCAGTGCGCTGCGCGTGTCGTAAGAACAAATAGTTTTCGAAAGCCTGCAGTGCGTGCACGCATTTCAAGGTGCTTTAGTAATCGTTCACCATCGCCTTGTGCCTGTGAGTCAGGGCTGACCGTTAAGCAAGCCATTTCAGCCATTTTTTCGGCAGGGAATGGGTACAGAGCAGCACAACCAAAGATCACACCGTCGTGCTCAATCACTGAAAAATAATCAACCTCACGCTCTATCAGCTCACGGCCGCGCTTGACCAAGGTGCCGTCGGCTTCGAGTGGTTCGATCAGGTGCAAGATGCTCGCAACATCTTCGATCGTGGCTTCACGCAAGCTCTCGAGATTTTCTGACGAGATCATGGTGCCAACGCCATCGTGCGTAAAGACCTCTAGTAATACAGAGCCATCAACAGTGTAAGGAACGATGTGCGCCCTGGGCACCCCCGAAAGCGCTGCGCGCGTAGCCGCTTCGAAGTAGTACGCTGCATCCGCATTCAACGTGCGCGATTCCAGCACAGCTCCGGCCTGATGGGTAGAGACTTCACGAATTTCGGCACCTGCTGCATCGGTAATAATAGGTATCTCGGTAATAAAAATGAGCTTATCAGCACGCAGCGCGGTTGCTGCCGCTACCGCGACATCTTCCATTGCAAGGTTAAAAACTTCACCAGTGGGTGAAAATCCTAGTGGTGAAAGTAGTACCAGACCACCGGCATTGAGAATCGGATGTATGGTTTCGTGAGCGATCTTGCGAGACAAACCGGTGAGTTCGTGATCTATGCCATCGATAATGCCCACAGGCCGAGCAATGACGAAATTTCCCGAGATAACGCGAATAGCCGCATTCGCCATAGGTGTATTGGGCAGACCTTGACTGAATGCCGCCTCTATATCGAGACGCAACTCACCAGCGGCCTCTTTGGCGCATTCCAGCGCCACTTCGTCTGTGATGCGCAGACCATTATGAAAGCGCGACTTAACTTTACGAAGCGCAAGCTGTTCCTCTACCTGGGGTCTGGAGCCATGCACTAGAACTACGCGTATGCCTAAGGCATGCAGTAGCGAGAGATCATGTGCGAGTACAGGCAATGCTCCTGCCACGACTAGCTCACCCGGAAACGCCACCACGAAGGTTTTGCCGCGGAATGCGTGAATATAGGGCGCAACGGAGCGCAGCCAGCTAACGAACTGAATCGGATTGTCCATAGGTCGCATTATAATTGGCTCTGACATGTCCGCCTCCCCAGCCCCAAAAAAAGTGCGGCCTGCCGTTGCTGCCACTCGCTTACCGCCGCCCCGCAATCCGCTGCCGCCCGTCAGCTTTCCTGAAGAGCTGCCGGTTTCTGCACGTCGTAATGAGATTGCGGCTGCGCTCAACGCGCATCAAGTCATCATAGTCAGCGGCGAAACCGGTTCGGGTAAAACCACGCAGCTACCTAAAATTTGTTTATCGCTAGGTCGCGGTGAACGTGGCCTCATAGGTCACACTCAGCCACGACGCATAGCAGCGACGGCCACCGCCAAGCGCATTGCGCATGAATTAGGTTCTCCACCCGGTATGCATGTGGGTTACAAAATTCGTTTTAATGATGTTTTGTCTGATGGTGCCTGGGTCAAGTTGATGACTGATGGTATTTTGTTAGCTGAAACTCAAAGCGATCCACTGCTACGAAACTACGACACGCTGATTATCGATGAGGCGCATGAGCGTAGTTTGAACATTGATTTTCTTTTGGGTTATCTCAAGCAGTTATTACCCAAACGCCCCGATCTGAAAGTGATCATTACCTCGGCAACGATAGACGCCGATCGGTTTTCGCGCCATTTCGAAATGAACGGTCGAGTTGCTCCTGTGATTGAAGTATCGGGGCGCATGTATCCAGTGGAAATTCGTTATCGTCCAGTGGAATCCGAAGTCATACAAAAACAGAGTGGATTAAGTGGACCAAGCGCTGGAAAACCGAGCGCTTCCATGACCAGTGCCGCGCGCGGTAAGCAACAGCGTGATCTCATGGACGGGATTGTTGATGCGGTTGATGAGTTAGCGTTAAGTGGCACCGGAGACATACTTATATTTTTACCCGGTGAGCGCGAAATCCGCGATGCTGCTGAAGCCTTGCGCAAGCATCATCCACCCCATGTAGAAATATTGCCTTTGTTTGCACGGTTGTCAGCTCAAGAACAAGAGCGCGTATTCAAAACGTCCAATGCGCGTCGTTTGGTATTGGCAACCAACGTCGCAGAAACTTCATTAACTGTTCCCGGCATACGCTTTGTTGTTGATGCAGGCACAGCTCGCGTTAAACGTTACAGCTACCGCAACAAAGTTGAACAATTACAGATAGAAGCCATTGCGCAATCGGCAGCGAATCAACGAGCTGGCCGTTGCGGACGTGTTGCAGCCGGTGTGTGCATACGTTTGTATGACGAACAAGATTATTTGCAGCGACCAAAATTTACCGACCCAGAGATACTGCGCTCGTCGTTAGCGGCTGTCATTTTAAAAATGAAATCACTCAACCTGGGTGATGTAGAGCAGTTTCCTTTTATTGAACCTCCCTTAGGTCGGGCAATTACGGATGGCTATCAGCTATTACAAGAACTAGGCGCGGTCGATGATGCGCGCGACCTAACGCCATTGGGACGGCAGCTGGCTAAATTACCTCTAGATCCCCGCGTGGGGCGCATGCTGCTTGCAGGGCGTGATCACGATTGTCTGTCTGAGATGGTGATCGTGGCAGCAGCACTGTCCGTGCAAGATCCGCGCGATCGACCGGCCGATGTTCAAGCCGCTGCTGATAACGCGCACAAAAAATTCGCAGATGAAAAATCTGAATTTCTCAGCTACCTAAAAATATGGAAATGGTTTGAGGAAGCAATAGATCATAAAAAATCAAATCGTCTATTACAAGAACAGTGCCGTGAGAATTTTTTATCTCAGCTGCGTCTGCGCGAATGGCGCGATGTGCACTCACAGTTATTTACACTAGTGCGAGAACAAGGCTGGCGTATCAATGCGGAGGCGGCAAGCTATGAGCAACTCCATTTAGCATTGCTGACTGGCTTGCTGGGAAATGTAGGCTACAAAGCAGATGATGAGCCACTTTACCTGGGTGCGCGCGGCATACGTTTTCATCTCTGGCCAGGTTCTGCTTTATCAAAAAAAGCAGGTCGGTGGGTAGTAGCTGGCGAACTAGTAGAGACTTCGCGTTTGTTTGCGCGAACCATAGCCAACATACAGCCTGAATGGTTAGAACGAGTCGGCGGACACCTGCTTAAAAAATCATGGGGTGATCCGCGTTGGGAAAAAAAGAGTGGTCAGGTATCGGCTTATGAGCGGGCTACCCTGTATGGCTTGGTTGTCTACAGTCAGCGACGCACTAATTATGGAAAAATCCATCCTACGGAAGCACGCGAACTATTTATACGTAGTGCCTTAGTGCAGGGAGATTTTGAAACACGTGCTCTATTCTTTGCTCATAATCAGAAATTGATTCGCGAGATAGAAAATCTTGAACATAAATCGCGACGTTTGGATGTACTAGTAGACGAAGAATTGATTGCTGCCTTCTACGATAAATTGATACCAGAGTCGATTACCACTACCGTCGAATTTGAGCAATGGCTACGTAAAGCTAGTAAAGACGATCCTAAGCTCTTGTATCTGAGTCGCGATGATTTGATGCGTCATGAGGCCGCAGGTATCACCACCGATCTATTCCCCAAGATGATGAGAATGGCGGGAATAGAAATGTCACTGACATACCACTTTGAACCTGGGGCTGTTCGTGATGGCGTCACGATGACGGTCCCCTTATATGCACTGAATCAGGTTTCGCAGCCGCGTTGTGAATGGTTAGTACCCGGCATGCTGAAAGATAAAACACATTTGCTGCTGAAGTCGTTACCGCAAAAACTACGGCGTCATTGTGTCCCTTTACCTGATTATGCCGCAGGCTTTTGTGATCGTATTCATGAATCAAAAAAATTCGGGCTGGGAAGTTTGTTGCAAGCACTGATTTCCGACATACGCGATCAAACAACAGTCCTAGTTAAAACGGCAGACTTTAAGCTTGAAACATTGCCGACGCATCATTTCATGAATTTCAAAGTCATTGATGAACACGGCCGGCAGTTAGACATGGGGCGAAATCTGTCGGCATTGCAGGCAGAATTAGGTGCGCAGGCGCGTGAACAATTTCAGAAAATCGCTGAGCAAGTGGTACCGATTGAGAGTAGTCCTGTAGGTAGTGCAGTCGCCGGCACAGTTGCTTCGAAAAACCCCACTCACAGCCGTGGCTCAGCTGGCCCGGCTAATTTTCAACATCTGACAACATGGTCTTTTGATGCATTGCCTGAGTTATTAGAAATTCAGCAGGGCAAGCAAACGCTCATAGGATTTCCTGCACTGGTAGACCGAAATACGCATTGTGATCTTGAGGTGTTTGATGATCCCAACGAGGCTGCTGTTATACATCTGGCCGGCCTACGTCGTTTATTCTTACTGCAACTCAAAGAGCAACTGAAGTACCTGGAAAAAAATATAGTTGGCTTGCAGCAAATGGGTATGCAATTTATAGCCCTGGGCTCACAAGAAGAATTGCGCGATCAAATCATCGAAGCGGGACTGTCTCGCGCCTGCCTGCAGTTACCCTTACCTACCAATGCTGCTGAATTTAATCAGCGACGCGATGAAGGCAAGGCGCGCTTAAATTTATTGGTGAATGAAATCGCGCGTTTGGTGGGGCAGATTTTAAGCGAATACCATGCGCTGCCCAAAAAGCTGCAGGCTCTCAAAGCCCATCCAGCAGCACAAACTGACATGCAGACGCAATTGCAATCGCTGATACATAAACGCTTTGCAGTGGAAACTGAGCATGCACAGTTAGCTCATTTCCCTCGCTATCTGAAAGCTATACAGATCAGGCTAGAAAAATTACGGGCTGATCCTGCACGCGATGCACGGCTAATGAGC
>CAYUDI010000033.1:1583-3105 GCA_964443585.1 uncultured Bifidobacterium sp. | reverse complement strand
CCTTGGCAGCGCGCTTTAAAAAGCGGTGCTCACGGCGATCCAAAAATGCAGGAGTTTCGTTGGATGCTGGAAGAATTACGAGTCTCGCTGTTTGCACAAGAGCTTAAGACGCCCATGCCTGTGTCAGTAAAGCGACTACAAAAGGTGTGGGAATCCATGCAACGATAGCTGAATCGTCGCGCACTGCTTATCTGATGCACTAGTGTAGAACTCTGCATTCGCAATTGATACGTACCTTAATGGGCAAATGTTAATTAGGTACTTTCGATGAGCAACAATCTAATAGGGCGGGGCCGCAGTGTCGGTATCGGTCAGCAAGAGCTGGAGCTGAAGCTGCCCAAGCGCAGCGGTAGTTCAACGGATGCACGTGTGGTGTTTCAGCGTGGCACGCCGGATCTGAATCGGGCGCGGCGGCAAGCGATGTCTTCTCCGCAAAAAATTCAGGCAGCACAGCAAGGACTTGCTGTTTGTATCGGGGCTGCGATGTCACCAAACACCCAGGTCGTGGCGACGGGTGAGATAAAGAATCCCAGTTTATCTGCCATGATGCCTCGGCAAGTAAAATCCCAGCAAGAGTCAGACACCAAGTTTGCAACAAGGGCTACGGTATCAGAAGAAGTTACACGAAATCTATTATCAGATCCTGGCAAACAGGCTTATATCGCAAGTTCTCGGGAAAAGTTAATTTCGATAGGACGGGCTGAAAATCTGGATTTTTTAATAGATCTAAAAAAATTTAGAGATAATCCTACGGTTGAAGCAGCCAAGGAATTAAAGCGGATTTACATTGATTCTATTGACGATGATTTTGATGTTTCTATGGTGCCCGGAGATCAATTCGGCGTTCTACACCAGACGAATGCAATTAACATTACTAGCCAGACAAGAAAAATTTTTCTCACCGAATTTGAGAGTTGCATCAAATGTGTAGAGCGAGGTGACTCATTAAGTAAATCAGGTTTGCAATTTATTTTCACAAAATTAGAAAAAGAGGCTTCTGTGCTGCTGATTCAGGAGCTGAACTCCTTGAAAAAGGAACTATAGTCAGTTTCGCGTAAAATTCAGAAATTCCTTTTTTTAGCGACCTGATATGACCATAAAATCTGATAAGTGGATACGCCGTATGGCGGAATCTCACGGCATGATCGAACCCTTTGAGCCCGGCCAGGTGCGCGAGCAAAATGGCCATCGCATCGTTTCCTACGGTACGTCGTCGTATGGCTACGATATACGCTGCGCCGACGAATTCAAGATTTTCACGAATATCAACAGCACGATTGTTGATCCTAAAAATTTCGATGAAAACTCCTTTGTCGATCTAAAAAATAATGTGTGCATCATTCCACCGAACTCATTTGCCTTAGCCCGCACGATAGAATATTTTCGGATACCACGTAATGTATTGACCATATGCTTAGGTAAATCGACCTACGCGCGCTGCGGCATTATCGTCAACGTAACGCCCTTCGAACCCGAGTGGGAAGGCTATGTCACTTTAGAGTTTTCCAATACGACGCCACTC
>CAYUDI010000033.1:0-1573 GCA_964443585.1 uncultured Bifidobacterium sp. | reverse complement strand
AAAAATTTATGCGGGTGAAGGCTGTGCGCAGGTGTTGTTCTTTGAGAGCGACGAAGTCTGTGAAACGTCCTATAAAGACCGAGGCGGTAAATATCAGGGCCAGAGGGGTGTGACCCTTCCTAAAACCTGATAAAGATTGAGTGCAAAAAAGGGGCCGCCGCCCCTTTTTTTACATCGGATATTTATCGTAATTATTTCGGTACGCAGTCCACATAGTAGCCAGTCACGCCATTGACCACGGTTTTTACCAAGCCATGGACATCGGTTTCAAAGCCAGGGAAGTGTTCGTTAAAGTCTCTTGCGAACTTCAGATAATCCACGATCGTCCTGTTAAAGCGTTCGCCTGGAATAAGCAATGGTATACCTGGCGGGTAGGGTGTTAACAAAATCGCTGTAACCCGGCCTTCTAGTTGATCGATGGGCACACGATCTATTTCGCGATGCGCCATTTTAGCGAAGGCATCCGAAGGTTTCATCGCAGGCTGCATATCGGATAAATACATTTCAGTTGTCAGTCGTGCGACATCGTATGACTTGTACATATCGTGAATTTTCTGACATAAATCGCGCAAGCCGGTACGTTCGTAATGGGGGTTAGCCGCCGTGAATTCAGGCAGGATGCGCCACATAGGTTGATTTTTGTCGTAATCATCCTTGAACTGTTGTAGCGCGGTTAGTAGCGTATTCCAACGGCCTTTGGTAATGCCTATGGTGAACATGATGAAGAACGAATACAGACCCGCTTTTTCAACAATGACGCCATGCTCAGCGAGGTACTTGGTCACGATAGAGGCGGGTATGCCAGTTTCTCCAAAATGACCATCAAGGGATAGCCCCGGTGTGATGATGGTTGCCTTGATAGGATCAAGCATATTGAAACCGGATTCAATTTTTCCGAATCCATGCCACGGGTCTTTGCCATTGATCATCCAGTCGGATGGTGAGCCTATGCCTTCTTCTGAAAAGGTTTCAGGTCCCCACACTTGGAACCACCAATCCTTACCCCATTCTTTATCAATTTTTTTCATCGCACGGCGGAAATCGAGCGCTTCCAAAATACTTTCTTCAACCAGTGCGGTGCCACCCGGAGGCTCCATCATGGCGGCAGCTATGTCGCACGAAGCAATGATGGCGTACTGAGGCGAAGTGGAGATGTGCATCAGGTAGGCTTCATTGAAGCTATCGCGATCGAGCTGAACTGTTTCAGACTCTTGCACCAAAATCTGCGAGGCCTGCGACAAGCCTGCTAATAATTTGTGGGTTGATTGAGTTGAGAAGATCAGTGATTTTTTTGCACGCGGACGGTCTTTGCCTATGGCATGCATATTTTTATAGAAGTCGTGAAAACTTGCATGCGGTAGCCAAGCTTCATCGAAATGCAAGGTATCAATTTCACCATCAAGCATATTTTTAATGGTTTCAACGTTGTAGATCACGCCATCGTAAGTCGATTGCGTAATGGTTAATATGCGTGGCTTTTTATTTTTTGCTTCGCGAGCAAACGGATTGGCCTCGATCTTCTTCATGATGTTTTCCATCTTGAATTCTTCGATCGGTATCGGCCCTATGATGC
>CAYUDI010000032.1:0-17422 GCA_964443585.1 uncultured Bifidobacterium sp. | reverse complement strand
CGCGTGCCGGAGAAAAACTGGCGGATAAACGGTTACAGCAAACCTTGAAAAAGTTTGCAGGAAAATTTGTCAATGCGCGTGCTCAAGCGATTACTGAACTCGATGATTTTGAAGGTACGCGAGATGCCGCCGTTGAGCGGCGTATGCGAGCGATTGAAAATTTAGATGTTTGGTTAGCTACATTTGAAAAAGAAGCAACACGACGTGGCGCAACAGTGCTCTATGCTGAAACAGCTGAAGACGCAGCTAAACTCGTCGTTGCCATCGCTAAAAATCACGATGTAAAAAAAGTGATCAAGTCCAAGTCTATGGTGTCGGAAGAGATGCAGCTTAATCGCGCTTTGGAAGATGCGGGTGTGATACCGATAGAGACAGATCTTGGTGAATATATTCTTCAAATTAATGATAACGAGCCGCCTTCGCACATCATTGCACCTGTCATTCACAAAGATAAAGAAGAGGTCGCTGATCTTTTTGCCAAGGTACATAAAAAACCTCGACTGACAGATATTACAGAAATGACTCGCGAGGCACGCGAAGTACTGCGCCCGCAATTTTTATCAGCAGATATGGGTGTTACGGGTGGAAATTTCATTATCGCTGAATCAGGTTCAGTGGCGGTTGTAACGAATGAAGGTAACGAAGGCATGTGTACTATCGTGCCTCCTAAAGTGCACGTTGTTGTTACCGGCATAGAAAAAGTACTGCCAACCCTGTCTGATCTGGCAACCGTTATGCGTCTGCTGCCGCGCTCAGCAACAGGCCAGTCGATATCGAATTATTTTTCGCTGCTAACCGGGCCACGTGCCACTGACGAAAAAGATGGCCCTGAGCACATGTACTATGTTTTGGTTGATGCGGGTCGCACCAGTCTGATTGGCACGGAATTTCAAGACATGCTGCGTTGTATACGTTGTGGAGCATGTATGAATCATTGCCCGGTATATCAAAAAATTGGTGGCCATGCGTACGGCTGGGTCTACCCGGGCCCCATGGGCAGCGTGTTGACTCCTGCCTACGTGGGAGTAGAACAAACCTTAGACCTTCCGCAAGCCTCAACGCTGTGTGGTGAATGTCACGTCGCTTGTCCTGTGAAGATTCCCTTGCCCGATTTACTCAGAAAACTGCGAGAGAAGCAGTTCGAACGTGGATTGCGCCCTAGCTATGAGTATGTTGCGTTCGCTATGTGGGCTTTTGTGACCAAGCGTCCAGTGCTGTATCGAATGGCCACCAAAGTGGCCGCGCGTGTTCTTAAGCTACTGGGTGGACAGCATCGCATGATTCATACATTGCCTATGGCCGCCGGATGGACGGATAATCGTGATATGCCTGCTCCGTCGGGGAAAACCTTCCGTGAGCTTTATCAAGAAAAAACAAAATCCTGATTTATGAGTGATATTGGCCAGCAAGTCAGCGAATTCAAGAGCAAGAGCGGAGTAAAGCGAATTTTTTCAGCCGTGTTTTACTCGATGGATGGTTTTCGCACTGCCTGGAGACATGAGCACGCTTTTCGTCAAGAACTCATGATTGCTGTGCCGGGTATTGTTGTTGCTCTGTTTTTACCTGTAACCACGCTTGAGCGGCTGGCATTAATTGGTGTGCTGTTTTTAGTGCTGATTATCGAATTGCTCAACTCTGCAATTGAAGCCGTGGTTGATCGTGTTTCTCTTGATCGCAACCCGCTATCAAAAAATGCCAAAGATCTTGGTAGCGCAGCTGTGATGCTCGCCTTTATTTTTGCGCTTGCAACATGGGGGATGATAGTTATTCCCCTCATTCACAAGTGATTTTGTAGGCGGGTGAGTTCAGTGCCGAACTCACCCAACCAACTCCCCGCACACTGCTAACCTAATGCTTTATTGTCCTGGATTCATAAATTCTGCATGAATCGCATTGACTTGCTTGACGATGTCATCAGAAATCGTGATTGAATACGCATCAATATCGTAAGCCAGCTGGTCAATGGAGGTGGCGCCTATGATGGTTGATGCTATGAACCACCGCGTATAGCACCAGGCCAGGGCCAACTGAGTCACTGTCATGTCGTGTTCTTTTGCAACCTGCATGTAGCGCTTGGTAGCTTCCACAACCAGCGGTCGCAAATAACGCGGACTCCAACTAGCAGGGAAGTGAGTGAGTCGTCCCTGTGCTTGTGGATTTTCTATGTACTTGCCAGTTAATTGGCCGAAAGCGAGGGGGCTGTATGCCAACATACCTACGTTTTCGTGGTAGCAGGTTTCATCTAAACCGCTTTCAAAGCTACGATTAGCCATGTGGTAGCCATTTTGTATGGACACGATGCGAGGCAAACCCATGGTTTTGGCGACATGAACAAACTCTGAAACGCCCCATGAACTTTCATTTGACACACCGATGTAACGAATTTTTCCTTCGGTGATTAATTCCTGAAGTACCTGCAATGTTTCTTCTATGGCTATGCAAGGCCTATCGTGTTCTGGATTAAAAAACAGTTGTCCGAAAACTGGAACATTGCGGCTAGGCCAGTGCAACTGGTAGAGGTCTATATAGTCTGTTTGCAGACGCTTTAAGCTGGCTTCTACAGCAGCGCGAATGTTTGTTCGATCGAAATTATTTTCTCCGTTACGTATCCAGGTCATGAATTTCGAGGGACCGGCAATTTTGGTCGCCAACACAACATTTTTCCGTTGACCTGATTTTTTTAACCAGCTACCGATGATACTTTCAGTGGTTGAGTAGGTTTTTGCGCTAGGCATAACGGGATACAGCTCAGCCGTATCGATAAAATTTACGCCGCGTTCTAATGCGTAATCAAGTTGGCTATGACCTTGGGCCTCCGTATTTTGCTCACCAAACGTCATCGTGCCTAAGCAGATTTTTGAGACAGATAAATCGCTGCTTCCTAATTTTATTTTTTCCATAGTCGTCTCCATTTTTATTGTTTATAGGGGGTGAAAATTTAAAGCAATTATTCAATCTAAATTTTAGTGCGCTATGGCGATCGCTTGCGCACACTCGGATATGAGCGCAGGGCCTCGGTAAATCAGACCGGTATAAAGTTGCACCAGACTTGCACCAGCATCCATTTTTGATTTTGCATCATCAGCAGACAAAATACCTCCCGCACCTATGATGGGGATTTCATTGCCCAACGCATGATGCAGGCTACGTATGACTTTATTAGATAACGCGAGCACGGGCGCACCAGATAATCCACCGGCTTCTTCTGCGTGGGGTAGTCCTTGCACCGCTTCGCGAGTAGTGGTCGTGTTGGTAGCAATGACGCCGTCAATACTGTGGCGGCGCAAGGCATCGGCAATGGTGCTTATCTGCTCTTGATCTAAATCAGGCGCGATTTTCAGAACCACAGGTACATAGCGACCATGCACATCGGCGAGCCGAGTCTGTGATGTTTTTAGTTGCGATAGCAAGCTGTCGAGCTCTGCCGACTGTTGTAGCTGACGAAGATTTTTAGTGTTGGGAGAGGAAATATTGACCGTGATGTAGGAGGCGTATGGATAAACTTTATCAAAGCAGGCAAGGTAATCCTCAGTAGCACGTTCTATGGGTGTGTCGGCATTTTTCCCGATGTTTAATCCGAGTATGCCCTGACGCTCTTGATAATAACGAGATGCTTGCACATTACGAACAAAGGCATCAACCCCACCATTATTAAACCCCATGCGATTAATCAAAGCATGCGCTTGCGGCAAACGGAACATACGTGGCTTGGGATTACCTGGTTGAGCGCGCGGCGTAACGGTACCAACTTCTATGTATCCAAAACCGAGAGCGGCAAGTCCGTCTATGTAAGCACCATCTTTATCCATACCTGCGGCAAGCCCCACAGCATTAGGAAATGGTAGCCCCATGACTACCCGGGTGTCGGTTATTTTTTTAGAGAATAGCTGAGCAATGCCGGTATGCGCTATTGAGCGCAGTAATGGCAAGGTCACGTTGTGTGCGGTCTCGGGATTGAGAGAGAACAGCAGCGGGCGAACTAAGGAATAAGGAAATTTATAAGACAAAGCAGCGGCCTATGGAAAACGATAAAAAAAGCCAGCAGTGGCTGCTGCCTATTTTACCTGCGCTCGGTTATCAACTCAGAGCGATTCCCACTGCCCCTTGCGCAAGGCCTCTATGGGCTTGAAATTTGTTTTGTAGGCCATTTTCTCGCTATGAGAAATCCAGTAGCCCAAATAGACGTAAGAAATACCCAGTTGTCGCGCTTGCTCTATTTGCCACAAGACGTTGTAGGTTCCATAACTAGCGCGCGGTTCATCAGGGTCAAAGAAGGTATAAACCGACGACAAGCCATCATCCAACACATCAATGATGCTGACCATACGTAATTGCCCATCAGGCTCACGGAATTCTACGAGTCGGGTATTTACTTTACTTTGTAATAGAAACTGAGCGTACTGATCTCGGCTGTCTTGATCCATACCACCGCCGGCATGACGAGCAGACTGATAACGCAGGTACAGTTCGTAATGCTCGTGCACATAGGCCAGCTTAGAAACGGATGTAGTCATCGATTCATGCTGCTTCCATGCGCGACGTTGACTACGATTGGCTAAAAATTGTTCGACATTGACACGTACAGGAGTACAGGCCTGACAGCCATCGCAATAAGGACGGTAAGTAAAAATACCGCTGCGACGAAAACCATTTTTCACTAATTCAGAATAAACGTCTGCGTTGATCAGGTGCGAAGGTGTAGCAACCTGTGAGCGTGCCTGTCGATTTTCAAGATAGCTGCAAGGATAGGGAGCCGTCGCATAGAACTGAAGCGTAGAAAATGGCAGGTCCTTCAGGTGCGTCATGGTGTCTCTTTGAGATGTAAGTTTGTCTAACTTGTGTTTATCCTACACCGAAGCCGACGCTTTTGTCGTGTCGTCCGGCTGCAAACAATTGTCTAGGCCGCCAATTCTGTATATCGGGTTCAGAAACAGCGACTTTCATTAATGAAATGAACTCAGATCGGCTTATGGGCTTAGCTCCCAGCGAGGCGAGGTGAGATGTTTCTTGCTGGCAGTCAATCGCTTTGACGCCATTGTGGCGCAAAAAATCGATCAGATAGCTCAGCGCGACCTTGGATCCGTCCGGAATCAGTGAAAACATGGATTCTCCGTAAAACATTCTCCCCAGGCTCACCCCATAGGCACCTGCAACCAGATGCTGATCTAACCATAGTTCGGAAGAATGAGCGTGTCCCTGCTCGTGTAGCGCGCAATACCCGTCGATGACTTGCCGCGATATCCAGGTTCCATCGCTGCCCTCGCGCGGTGCCGCGCATGCCTGAATTACATCGCGGAATGCCGAGTCAAAGCGCATCTCCCATTGCCCCCCGCTTTGCATGCTGCGATCAATTTTTTTTAGGGTTTTCATCAGGCTATGTGAGATGTGGAAGTCTTCTATGCGCAACACCATGCGTGGGTCAGTGCTCCACCACAGCACGGGTTGATTATCCGAAAACCAGGGAAAAATGCCGTTTCGATAAGCATCAAGCAGCCTCGAGGGTGACAGATCGGCACCGGCAGCGAGCAAACCGGGTGCTCCGTCGGCCTCGGTTAATGCCAGTTCGACATCAGGGAATGGCGTGTCATGTTCCAGCCAAGGGATCATACGATTCACCAATGTAGGTATTTATTTTGCACTTATTCTGTGCGCTTACTCTTGCGAGTAATTGGGTATAAAAATTAATTCATTTAATTTCATGGGGTTACGATATTTCTCTTTGGGCACCAAAAGGGAACGAAAATTGCATTAGATAGCGTTCTAGTCATCATTTTGCACCTTATCAGGGAGTATTCATGGACGCATTCCACAGTGGCGCCGACACGGTTTTTATCCTTTTGGGCGCTATCATGATTCTAGCCATGCATGCCGGCTTCGCCTTCCTGGAGCTGGGTACGGTTCGCAAGAAAAACCAAGTCAATGCATTGGTAAAAATATTAGTAGATTTTGCGGTTTCCACCATTGCTTATTTCTTTGTTGGTTATTTCATCGCTTACGGCATTCATTTTTTCGGTAGTGCCCAAGAATTGTCAGCCAAAAGCGGTTTTGAAATGGTGAAGTTTTTCTTCCTGCTGACATTCGCTGCCGCTATCCCTGCCATTATCTCGGGTGGTATCGCTGAACGTGCGCGCTTTCATCCCCAGCTGGCCGCAACAGCATTGTTGGTGGGGCTGGTCTATCCCTTATTTGAGGGTATTGCATGGAACCAGCGGTTTGGCATTCAGGCGCTGCTCGAAGCAAATTTTGGTTTTCCTTTTCATGATTTTGCTGGCTCTGTGGTGGTTCACGCTGTCGGTGGTTGGGCTGCTTTGCCAGCCATTATTTTGTTGGGGTCACGCAGAGGACGATATTCAGGTGATGGCGCAATAGCCGCTCATCCCCCTTCGAGCATTCCATTTCTCGCGTTGGGTGCCTGGATATTAACTGTGGGCTGGTTTGGTTTCAATGTGATGAGCGCGCAGACCCTGGACAAGATGAACGGCTTGGTTGCCATGAATTCACTGATGGCTATGGTTGGGGGCACACTCGTTGCCGTGGTCTTGGGTAAAAACGATCCTGGCTTTGCCTACAACGGCCCATTGGCAGGATTAGTAGCTGTTTGCGCCGGATCTGATTTGATGCATCCGTTGGGTGCGCTGGTAACAGGTGGTATTGCGGGAGCAATTTTTGTTTGGTTATTTACGCTTACTCAAAACCGCTGGAAGATCGATGATGTTTTAGGTGTCTGGCCTTTGCATGGCCTGTGTGGTGCCTGGGGTGGAATTGCAGCGGGTATTTTTGGTTTGCAGTCCCTGGGGGGTATAGGTGGTATTTCTATCATGTCGCAGTTGTTAGGCACCGTATTGGGAATAGCTATTGCGTCTTTAGGCGGCTTCCTTGTCTATGGTGTGCTAAAGATAACTGTCGGTATCAGACTCGACCCTGAAGAAGAGTACGAAGGCGCTGATCTATCAGTACATAAAATTACGGCTACGCCGGAACGTGAAGTAAGGTGGTAACACCGAAGGCTACTCACACTTTCATCGATTTACGTATATCTAAACAATGAAAACCAAACGAGGTTGGTTTTTTACCTGCTGCAAGATCGGCAAAAAAAAGTTGTAGTGTCTTTGAAACAGTAGGGAAGGCAATATCATCCCAGGGTATTTCCGGTTCCGAAAAAAGCCTGACTTCTAGGCTTTCGGTACCGGCTTGAAAATCTAAATCAATCAGGCGCGCGCGATAAAAAAGATGTACCTGGTGCACATGTGGCACGTTTACCATCGTGTATAAATCGTGCATTTCTATGTGTGCACCGGCTTCTTCCAATGTTTCACGCGCTGCTGCTTCAGAAGTCGTTTCATTGTTTTCCATGAACCCAGCGGGCAACGTCCAATAGCCTAATCGAGGTTCAATCGCACGTCTGCAAAGTAATATTTTGGGCGAACCTTGCTCATCCCACAGTGGAATACTGCCAACGACCATCTTTGGGTTTTGGTAGTGAATAGTGCTGCAGTGTCCGCACACATACCTTAAGCGATTATCGTCGGGCGGTATTTGAAGCGAAACTGTGTTTCCGCAGTCGGAACAGAATTTCATACAGAGTGTTTTTTCAGTTTGCGTAAGCGCGTGATTAGAATGGCGTGTCCAGTGTAGCACTCGATTGGCGATAGACTATGAAGGATCAAAGTTTGCAAAGTCTGGCTATTAGCTGTATATTTCAGTCCCTCAGACGCGGGGTGGAGCAGTCTGGCAGCTCGTCGGGCTCATAACCCGAAGGTCGTAGGTTCAAATCCTGCCCCCGCAACCAATTATTTAGCCCGGTTAAGTTGACCGGGCTTTTTGTTAACACCGCGTTATCGAGTCGGTTCGGGCTATGAGGGCTATATTGCTCTACAAATTGTCTGGACTTGTTTTAGACTTGTAAAAAATCTCGCCTGTGTCAGGCGATGACAATCGTCAGGAAGTACCCTATAATTTCGTCGAACTTGGCCTTGATGCGGCTTCATTCCTTTTGCAGGATTTTCTGCCTCGCGTCCTACTAGTCAGACGGCCTAGCCCTCGCTACCTGCCCCCCAAAAAACACAATGTCACGGGCACTGGCGTTAATGCACCACAGATATGGTTCTGTTGCCAACGCGTTTTAGTTGCGTGGGCCTTGAATAATTACTTCCATTTGTTACCTACTAACTGCAAAAACCGCAGATGAATACCCTAGAGGCGAAAAAAGTCCTCGAGACAGTGCTACTTTGCACTCACGAGGCGCTTTCAATCAGCGATTTGAAGAAGCTATTCGCTGCACCAGTTGAAGACGCTGAATCAGCGCTTGATACCGAGACCATCAAATCGCTACTCGACGAGTTGGCGCAAGATTGGTCCGAGCGCGGTGTTGAGCTGGTTATGCTTTCAACCGGCTGGCGGTTTCAAAGTCGCCCAGACATGAAGCCATTTCTTGACCGGCTCAATCCGGAAAAGCCACCTAAATACACTCGGGCAACACTGGAGACTCTGGCCATCATTGCTTACAGACAGCCTGTTACGCGTGGTGATATTGAAGACATTCGTGGTGTAGCTGTGAATTCTCAGACGATTAAGTTACTAGAAGACAGCGGATGGGTCGATGTGATTGGTCATCGTGATGTGCCGGGACGTCCTGCGCTGCTTGCGACTACTCGACAATTTCTGGATGACCTGGGGTTGTCCTCGCTGGAAGAATTACCTCCACTGCAACAAGTAGGTGGCGACGGCAGTGATGGGGCTTCCGCGATGCAAGCATTGGAACAAAATCTAGAGGCAACCTTGAATCAGGCCTCGATAGAATTTGTAGACGCAGCAGTCAACGATGATCAAGCAGTACACCTAGTGAGTGTGAATAGTGGTACCGATACAGAAATTTTGACGCACGAAAACCCTGAAGATCATCAGTACTCGAACACCTTGCCCGACGATAAACCTGATACCGAGCCTGACAATGACAGTTCACAATCCCACTGACACACCGGCTGCGTTGAACGCAGTTGATTCCGGATCTGAGACCGAGCTGCCAAAAGCGGAATCGACTGAAAAAACGCGTGATGCTGATAGCAAACCCCCACATCGCGGCGTGAGAGGACCACGATCACTGCGTCGCTCCAGAAGCGGCGACAGATCACCCGAGGGCACAGCAGAAGCATCCAAGCCGTCGGTAGCTAATCGCGAAGGTCGTCAGCAAAAATTCAAAGATAACAAAGAGCCTCATCGCAATTCTCAGAACCCTCGGCACGGCCCACGCCCTGCGCATGCCGATCGTCAAGGGCCACGTAAGCCCGATCCTCGTTCTACTTCAGCCGATCCTGATGCCATTTTTAGTTTTGTGACGTCTGACGCATACGATCAGCCAACGCCCAATGACGAGGCGGCAGCGCGTTCAGGAGCTCGTCAACAAAAACCTGTGCGACGCGATTTAACTGCGGATGATGACGCTCCAAAATTGCATAAGGTGCTTGCACAAGCTGGCATGGGTTCGCGTCGGGATATGGAAGAGCTCATCATTGCAGGTCGGGTTTCTGTCAATGGCGAACCGGCTCACATAGGCCAGCGCATCTTGCCCACTGATATGGTGCGCATTAACGGCAAGCCCGTGCAACGCAAAGTCAGCAGCAAGCCTCCGCGAGTTCTCGTTTATCACAAGCAGGCTGGAGAAATTGTTAGTTCGAATGATCCAGAGGGTCGCGCGACAGTGTTCGATAGGCTACCCAACATCAAAGCCAGCAAATGGCTGGCTGTAGGTCGATTAGATTTCAACACCGAAGGTTTATTGTTATTTACTACCTCCGGTGATTTAGCTAACCGATTGATGCATCCTCGCTATGGCATAGAGCGTGAATATGCAGTACGTACGCTAGGTGAACTCGAAGAGGGCATGCGCCAGAAATTACTTTCCGGCGTAGAGCTTGACGACGGTCCTGCGCATTTCAATAAAATTGCCGATGGTGGCGGTGAAGGTGCTAACCGCTGGTATCGAGTCACTATTTCCGAAGGCCGTAATCGCGAGGTTAGGCGCATGTTTGAAGCCGTTGGCCTGACAGTTTCGCGTCTGATACGCACACGCTATGGCGTCATGATTTTGCCCTCAGCGCTTAGGCGCGGGCGTTGGCAGGAGTTGGATGAACATACAGTCAGGCAGCTGATGACGGCCAGTGGACTTGAAAAAGCGCCCGCTCGTCATCCCAAAGCTAATGGTAACCAGGTAGCAGGTAAACCGCCTCAGGGCATAGCCCCGCGTAATGGCGCGCCCAATAACAAGCGCCCATCCAAGCCACGCCAGCCCGACCCCTTGCAAACTGCATTGGGATTTCCTACCGCGGTGCGTGGTGCAGGGCAGGGAAGAACACAAGATGGCCAGCGCCGACCGCAAAATGGTGGAAATGGACAATGGGCGAGTGATCGTTTTGGCACTGGCACACCGGGCCGGCGCCGAACGCGAGGTTAAGTTCCCGATTTGCTAATTTTTTAGGGTGGCATTTGCATTGCAGCGCAGATGCTTATCGCCTATAATCAGTGACTTAACAAAGTCTCTGCAACTCTGCGTGTGGTTCAGATTTCATGCTGACAACACGTAAGATGGTGCAAAGCAAGAAAGATGGGCAGATGCCCATTTTTTTTTTCCTAAAAGTTTGTTGTTGTGTCTTTGGGTTGTGAAGCTCAGCAGGAGCGTGGTTTGGTTTTATCGGCGTTAATTGAAAAAACGGTGACTGGTTTAGGTTATGAACTAGTGGACTTTGAGCACGCAGCACGCGGTTTACTCCGGGTGTTTATCGATGTGCCCGTTGAACATGATCGCGCAGTTACGGTGGAAGATTGCGAAACAGTTACTCACCAGCTTCTGCATGTACTCACGGTGGAAAACGCGAACTATGAGCGTTTGGAAGTGTCTTCGCCTGGTCTGGATCGCCCACTGAAAAAATTTTCAGATTACGTCCGGTTTGCAGGTCATGAAGCTACCGTCAAATTGAGGTCGGCCATGCCGGGAGCTGCAAATCGCAAATCCTTCCAGGGTTTGCTGCACGAGCCTGATGGAGACACTCTCAGACTTGAATTCGAAGGAAATGAAGGGCCTGCGATGTTGGAGTTCTCGTTGGCTGAAGTAGATAAGGCACGATTGGTGCCGCAAGTGGATTTCAGGAGCCGTAAATGAGTCGCGAAATTTTAATGCTGGTCGATGCGCTGGCGCGCGAAAAAAATGTAGACAAAGAAGTTGTCTTTAGTGCGCTTGAGCACGCGCTTGCACAGGCTACAAAAAAACGTTACCAGGGTGACGTTGATATTCGCGTTGCGATTGATCGCGATACGGGTGAATTCGAAACCTTCCGTCGTTGGCATGTCGTGCCAGATGAGGCGGGATTACAACTGCCTGACCAAGAAATTTTACTGTTCGAAGCCAAAGAACAGATCGAAGATATTGAAGTCGATGACCACATAGAAGAGGCTATCGAATCCGTAGAGTTCGGGCGTCGGTTTGCTCAAGATACTAAGCAAGTTGTATTGCAACGTATTCGTGATGCCGAGCGCGAGCAGATACTTTCAGACTTCCTTGATCGCGGTGATGCGCTAGTTACCGGCACCATCAAACGCATGGAACGTGGTGATGCGATAGTTGAATCCGGCAAGATCGAGGCGCGTCTGCCCCGTGATCAGATGATCCCTAAAGAAAACTTACGTATAGGCGACCGTGTTCGTGCCTTCATACTTCGTATAGACCGCAATGCACGCGGTCCGCAAGTCATACTATCTCGTACTGCACCAGATTTTATTACCAAACTATTTGAGCTTGAAGTTCCTGAAATAGAACAGGGCTTGTTGCTGATTAAATCGGCCGCGCGCGATCCAGGAGTGCGAGCCAAGATTGCTGTTTTCACCGCTGACAAACGAATCGACCCTATCGGAACCTGCGTGGGCATGCGTGGCTCCCGCGTGCAGAGCGTTACCGGGGAGTTGGGTGGAGAGCGAGTAGACATCGTGCTGTGGTCGGATGATCCCGCACAATTTGTTATCGGTGCATTGGCCCCAGCCAATGTGTCCTCCATCGTTGTTGATGAAGACAAGCACGCCATGGATGTAGTTGTTGATGAAGAAAATTTGGCAATCGCTATAGGTCGTGGCGGACAAAATGTTCGTTTGGCCAGCGAATTGACCGGATGGCAAATCAATATCATGACAGCAGAAGAATCCGCCGACAAAGTAGCTTCTGAAACAGCGGTCATTCGTAATTTGTTTGTCGAAAAATTAGACGTTGATGAAGAAGTCGCAGAGATCCTGGCCCAAGAAGGTTTCTCTACCTTAGAAGAAATTGCGTACGTACCGATTTCTGAAATGCTCGATATCGAAGCATTTGATGAAGAAACGATCAATGAGCTGCGTAATCGTGCTCGTGATGCCTTGGTAACTGAGGCGATTGCTTCAGAAGAAGGATTAGAGGGCATGGAAGAAGCACTTCTCAATCTGGAAGGTATGGATCGCACGACCGCTGGCAAGCTGGGCCTGGCAGGAATCAAAACCATCGACGCATTTTCGGCTCTTGCGTACGACGAGTTTGGAGCGATTCTCGCCCTGCCCACTGAACGCGCGCGTCAATTGATTGATGAAGAATTCAAGGATGTGACGGACGACGAAATGAAGCTGATCGATGGACGCTACGATGATCATGCCAAAGAGTTGCAGTCGCGTGTCTGGAGTCTTGCCGAAAGCAAGTAAACACCAGCCACTAACACCATCCAAAAGCATGACTAGAAAAGAGGACTGAATGGCAAGCAACAACGTAGCCCAATTTGCCACCGAACTAAAGATGCCGGCTGATTTGCTGCTTAAGCAACTCAAAGCCGCGGGCGTCGAAAAAAGTTCGACTGATGATCAATTATCCAAAGAAGATAAGGATAAATTGCTTGGTCATTTGCGTAAGGTTCATGGTGCTGCAGCGGATGGGGAAAAAAAGAAAATCACGCTGACGCGCAAAGAAACCACTGAAATCAAGCAAGCTGATTCAAGCGGTAAATCACGCACTATCCAAGTTGAAGTTCGTAAAAAGCGTACCTTCGTCAAACGCGAGGATGCTGCGCCTGTGCAGGAAGCCGAGCCTATCAAAACAAGTGTCATTGACGAAGCCGAACAAGCTCGTCGTGATGATGAAGCACGTCGTCAAGCGGAATTCATCGCACGACAAGAAGCCGATTTATTAGAGAAACAAGAACGCTTGGCAAAACTCGAAGCCGAGCGTGAAGAGGCACTGCGTGCCAGTGCCGCTGCCGAAGCAGCAGTCTCTAGTGAGGCTGCTGAAGTGCAGGAATCCGCGCTACGTGGCGCCCAGGAAAGCTCTGCGCGTGTTGTAGCAGCAGAAGAGGCGCGTAAAGCCGTTGCAGATGAAGTGGCTCAGATTAAAGCCATGATGACTACGCCGCGCAAAGTAATCAAAGCCCCTGAGCCAGTTCGCGCTGAGGGTACGCTGCACCGCCCGGGCGATAAAAAACCAGTAGAAAAGAAAGAAGAAAAAAAGCCGGGCGAGAAAAAATCAATCAAGTCCGCCAACGTATCATCTACTTGGCAAGATGAAGCGAAAAAACGTAGCCCAGGTGGTTTAAAGACGCGCGGTGCTCCAGCGGGTGCCGGGCGTGATGGATGGCGTGCCGGTCCCAAAGGCCGTCGTAGTTCACAAAACGACGATCGCGAAACAAATTTTCAGCAGCCTACCGAAGCAGTGGTGCGTGAAGTACACGTGCCTGAAACCATTACAGTTGCTGAGCTCGCTCACAAGATGGCAGTCAAGGCATCTGAGGTGATTAAGCAGTTGATGAAGCTCGGTCAAATGGTCACCATTAATCAGGTACTCGATCAAGAAACGGCCATGATTCTTGTAGAAGAAATGGGCCACCTAGCTCATGCTGCCAAACTTGATGATCCTGAAGCGCTGCTAGATTTTGGTGTAGAGCATACTGATGCTGAAACACTGCCGCGTGCGCCTGTAGTCACGGTGATGGGACACGTTGACCATGGTAAAACCTCTCTGCTCGATTACATACGCCGAGCAAAAGTGGCATCAGGTGAAGCCGGTGGTATTACTCAGCATATTGGTGCTTATCACGTTGAAACGCCGCGAGGCATGATTACCTTCCTTGATACACCAGGTCACGAAGCATTTACGGCCATGCGTGCGCGTGGTGCTAAAGCGACCGACATCGTTATTTTGGTGGTGGCTGCCGATGACGGCGTGATGCCACAAACGCGTGAAGCGATTGCGCATGCTAAAGCTGCAGGCGTGCCTCTGGTGGTTGCGATTAACAAAATCGACAAACCTGGATCAAATCCTGATCGCGTTAAAACCGAACTGATTGCAGAGCAAGTCGTGCCTGAAGAATACGGCGGCGAGTCACCGTTTATAGCCGTGTCAGCCAAAACAGGTGAAGGCATAGATACTTTGCTGGAAAATGTATTACTGCAAGCAGAAGTTCTTGAACTCAAAGCACCCATTGATACGCCAGCTAAAGGCTTGGTTATTGAAGCTAAGCTCGATAAGGGTCGTGGTCCGGTTGCGACCATCATGATTCAGTCGGGCACATTAAAGCGTGGCGACATCGTTTTGGCAGGTTCTTCGTATGGCCGTGTTCGTGCGATGCTCGATGAAAACGGCAAACCGATTACCGAAGCCGGACCCTCCATACCTGTAGAGATACAGGGTCTGACTGAAGTGCCGGCTGCCGGTGAAGAAGTCATGGTGTTAGCGGATGAACGTAAAGCGCGCGAGATTGCTTTGTTTAGGCAAGGTAAATATCGTGATGTAAAGCTGGCTAAGCAACAAGCCGCAAAGCTCGAAAACATGTTCGAGCAAATGACCGAAGGCGAAGTCAAAAATCTGGCATTGATTATCAAAGCCGATGTTCAAGGTTCGCAAGAAGCATTGGTATCATCGATGCAGAAATTATCTACCTCGGAAGTTCGCGTGCAAGTCGTGCATGCTGCGGTTGGTGGTATTAGTGAATCTGATGTCAACTTGGCGTTGGCATCCAAGGCAGTCATCATAGGCTTTAATGTTCGTGCCGATGCATCAGCGCGCAAATTAGCTGAATCGACAGGTATCGATATTCGCTACTACAACATCATTTACGATGCGATCGATGAGATCAAAGCGGCTATGAGTGGCATGCTCTCGCCAGAGAAACGTGAACATGCATTGGGTCTGGTTGAAATTCGTCAAGTCTTTATGGTCAGCAAAGTGGGTGCGATTGCGGGCTGTTACGTACTTGAGGGTATGGTCAAGCGCGGTGCGCATGTTCGTTTGCTGCGTGATAACGTCGTCGTTTGGACTGGTGAACTTGATTCACTCAAACGCTTCAAAGACGATGCAAAAGAAGTGAAGTCTGGTTTTGAGTGCGGTTTGTCACTCAAGAACTACAACGACATCAAAGAAGGTGATCAGCTTGAAGTCTTCGAAGTTCAGGAAGTCGCTCGTTCGCTGTAATGAAAATGTGTGTGTCATCCCGGTATGTATCGGGATGACGTAACACCCTCTATCCATGGTCAAACACAGCAAATCCATCCCCGCTCGCGGTCTGCGCGTAGCCGATCAAATTCAGCGTGATCTCGCTGAGTTGATTGCGATGGAAGTCAAAGATCCTCGCGTTGGTATGGTCACGCTGAGTGAAGTTCAACTGACACCGGATTATGCGCATGCTAAAGTGTTCTTCACTACACTGATAGACGATCCTACCTCAGTTCAAAATACGCTTATTGGGTTAAAAAAAGCCTCAGGATTTTTGCGCGTTCAACTCGGCAAGCGGTTGTCTATTCATACTCTGCCTGAACTACATTTTGTTCACGATACTTCCACATCTCGCGGTGCAGCGCTTTCCAAGCTAATCGACGAAGCAAATGCTACCCGAGCAAAAGACGCAGACGAGCAGTAAGCAACAGCCCTCGCTATGAATCGCCTCGTAAAACGTAAGCGTGTGCCCGTGCATGGCGTACTGCTGCTGGATAAACCCGAGGGACTAACCAGCACGCAAGCACTGAGCGCAGCCAAGCGTTTACTAAATGCTGAAAAAGCAGGCCATACCGGAACTCTCGATCCATTTGCAACGGGTCTACTCCCTTTGTGTTTTGGCGAGGCCACCAAGTTTGCGCAAGACTTGCTGCATGCCGACAAAAGCTACGAAGCCACAGTGCACTTGGGTGTTACCACCACAACGGCCGATACCGAAGGTGACATCACCGAGACTAAAACCGTAGCCGTAACGCGCGAGCAAATAGAAAAAGTACTTCAACAATTTCGCGGAGCCATTACACAAATACCGCCTATGCATTCCGCATTAAAGCGCGATGGCAAGCCACTGTATGAATACGCACGTGAAGGTGTGGTGCTAGAGCGCGAGGCGCGTGAGATCGTTATTTACGAACTCGAATTACTGGAATTCGCATCACCTGATGTGAAAATTAGAGTGCGTTGTAGCAAAGGCACCTATATACGTGTGCTGGGGGAAGACATAGGCCACGCCCTGGGTTGCGGTGCACATCTCACCGCATTACGCCGAACCAGTGTAGGAACTCTGGACTTACAGCGGTCTATCAATCTTCCCGGCTTCACTGCATTGACCGAGCCAGCACGCCTGCAGACTTTATTGCCCGTGGATGCTTTGTTAGCCGATCTGCCAGCGCTGAGTTTGACTGAGGAACTTGCTCAGCGTTTTATGCATGGTCAGCGCATACCCGGCATGGCGTGCGTAGGAGCGCAACCAACAGATGAAACAACGGTACTTGTTCGAGTGTATCGCGCTGTTGATGCAGCATTGCTCGGCGTTGCACTGCTTGACGCGCGTGGCGTGCTCTCACCACAGCGATTGGTGTCTGTGTCAAGCTTCTAGCAATTTTGACTGAATAACTAAAAAATTAGTTAACCAAATTTAACTAATCATTTATATCAATAGTTATCTAAAAAGATACTGAAATTAATTTCTATTTCCCCCTTTTTTTATCCAGGATTTCTCTCACGCTCAAATATGCGAGGGGCTTTATTGATACTACTCAGTAGCTCAGTTGCATTGCCGTTACTGAATCGACTAGGCATAGCCTTGCGTATATCGGCTGTCAACTCGATACCTTGATCTCGTAAGAGACTTTTAATTTCCTGACGCACCTTATTTCTCTCAGAGCCCATACGCAAGAAATGGCCTAACCGCGCTAGCCGCGTGTCGTCTTTTTTGGGCAGGCGATGCAGCAACAAGGTTCCGCTGTCACTCTTTCCCGTGAAGAGCGTGTCGGATTCCATGGGAGCTTTTGAATTCAAAAAAGTCCTTAAATGTCCGATTTTTAGGTCTTGGTCTAACCGGATATGTGTAGGTTTGATGCTGCTATTCATGCGGACAGCCCTTTCATAGTGTCGATGGGTGAGGGTAGTCACCCAAACTTCTGTTTATTTGAG
>CAYUDI010000031.1:11118-17468 GCA_964443585.1 uncultured Bifidobacterium sp. | reverse complement strand
CTCATCTCCTTGGGCACCGCAATTTCGGCGAGCTCTAGAAATGTCGGGCCAAGGTCAGCAACATTCACGAAATCTTCCACCCTGCGTCCCGCTGCGAGCTTTTGCCCCCAGCGGATCGCCAGTGGAACGCGCGATCCTGAATCATAGCAGTTCGCAAGTCCGCGCGGCATCTGCCAACCGTTGTCGCTCGTGTAGATGACAACCGTGCCTTCCAACTCAGACGCCATCTCCAGCGACTTGATGGCTTGCGCCGCCTCCTCATCAAGCTTCATGACGCCACCGTAGTAGTTCATCAAATCATCACGCACCTCCGGGCAATCGGGCAGCTCCGGAGGAACAGTCAATAGTTCCGCATCGAGCCGCGCTTTCGCTTCAGCCAGGTAAGGCGTTCTTGCGTTTTTGGTTGCTGTGTCCGTATTGCCAACCCAGAAAAAGAATGGCTTCGATCGATCGCGTTTCGTTTGAAATTCCGCGAAGTTTGCAAACTTCGGCCCCACTGGATTCTCCTTCCAACCCGAGACCTCATGATTCCCCGGCGCCCACGGCTTGCCACAATAGCCGATATCATAACCGGCCTCCCGCAGTAATTGCGTCACAACAGGCGTGTCTTTTGGAAAAGCACTCCACAAGCTCGCCCGTTCGCCCAGTTGATGTGCAACTCTTCCGGTCAGCAGACAAGAGCGTGTCGGCGAGCACGAGGGCACCGGGTTAAAGGTATGTGTGAACAGCACACCCTCGTTTGCAATACGGTCAAATGCGGGCGTTTTGGCCATCGGATCTCCGAGGACGCCTGCGTTTGGGAAGCGCCAGTTGTCGGCGAGGATCAGCAGGATGTTCGGTCTTTTTTCCGCCGCATGAAGCGTGCAGCACAAGAGCGCAAAAAGAACGGCGGCGAATTTCATAAGCGTATGAAGATTTTTTGCCGGTGCAGAAAGCGCACAAACATCACTGGCAGCAATAGTCCGATTCCAGCGATCAAAACGCCACCCACACCCTGCCCGATGCGAGAATCCAGAAAGGCCTGCACATCGCCACCAGCCAAGCGCGCTGCAATCGCATTAAAATCCAGGAGATTCACCGCAAGATAGACCGCGAGGGCGTTGGCACCAATCCACAGGAACGGAGTGCACCACTTCTGCCAACGCCACACGTCCACGACCAGATAAAATGCACCTAACATGACCGCGGAGAACCCCCCTGAAACGAGACAGAACGACGGGGTCCATATCCGCTTAATGACGGGCATCTGAAGTCCCCAGAGAAAACCCATGCCCAGCGCCGCAGTTCCAGCACCCAGCAACCATGCAGCCTTCTGCTTCTCCGTCCATCGCGTGCTCGTGAGCAGCCAGCCAGCCATGATGCCGAACAAAGTGGTGACCACGGCGCTCATGGTGCTGAGCAACCCCTCGTTGCTGTAGTAAAGGTTGCGCTTCTTTCCCGGCAGCCAGCGGTAGTCGACGTAATGCGTGAAGTTACGGCCCTCTTCAAAAACACCTGAGACCATCGCAACCTCACCGGCAAGGAGGGCGGGCGGAGTCTTCGCCTCGGTCTGCGAGCCTTTCTTCCCGATGGTCCCATGGGCCAGACTCACATCCGGGAAAGGCGCAAAAGTCAGGAGCGCCCAGTAACCCGCCAGAAAAAGCACAGCAGCCGCAACTAGGCCTTTCCGCGGCAAAAAAACATACAGAGTTGCCGCGACAAAGTAGCAAAGTGCGATCCGAGGCAGCACGCCGGAAACCTGCACATCGGGCCATGCACGTGAAAATCCCCCGTAATAAAACACACCGACAGCGAAGAGGAGAACACTGCGGCGCGCGATGCGGGCAAGCGCTCCCCTGCGTCCCGCGCTTGCGAGCATCCGATCCATTGAGAGCGTGATGGAGACGCCGACCAAAAATAAAAACAACGGGAAGATTCCGTCATAAAAACAAAAGCCCGCCCATTCCACGTGCTTTAACTGCTGTGAGACTGCGGTCAGCAGCCAGCCCCCACCCAGCGCTTCCAGAGCTTTTGCGACCTCCTCTCCTCCAATAATCCAAAACATGTCAAAGCCGCGAAGCGCATCGACAGAGAGCATGCGCTTTGGACGGGCATCGGAACTTGCCTGCGCGGCATCGTTATTTAGCGAAACAGAAACGGGGGTGTTCATGTGGGGTGTTGGCGGGGATTTTGGAAATCGTCGTTCAACGCAGCCAGTATCAATTTCTGATTGTCCGATCGGAAAGCAGGCGACGTCACACAACAAAGCCCAATGGTAGGCCCTTCCGTATTTTCAAATCAACCTTTGCACAAGTAACTTATATCCAGACAACGAAACGGGCACATGAAGGGAGCCCTTCGGGTGTCGCTTTGCATCACTTCACTGGGTGAAGGACGTCTTAGCCTGCGATGTGAGCCGGCATTTTTGAAAAACGTCGCGCACCGGGTGCTGAGCCGACACGCTTGATTCCCACAAAGGCCCGAATTAAATTGCGGCACGGTGGTACGAATCTTCATGTCGCAAAACGCCTGTTCCGTCTAGTCTTCTCGCCGGCCTCACCAAATTCCAGACACTGAATTGAAAGCTCCAACCATTGGTTTGACTGCAAACCTAGTCCGCGACGAAGCAGGGCTCCTCCGTCATGAAGTGAAAGGCACCTATGTCGATGCGGTGCTTCGCGCAGGTGGCGTACCAATGATTTTTCCAGCGATCCCGTCAATGCGTGCCGCGATGTTGGAGCGCGTCGATGGCGTCATCATCTCGGGCGGACCGGACATCGACCCGCGGCCGTTCGGGATCGAACTTCACCCAAAAGCGCAGATCATGGAGGCACAACGCCAGGAGTCGGAGTTCGCACTCCTTGATTCGCTTGCGAGGCAACCGGAGATGCCGGTGCTTGGGATTTGTTTGGGCATGCAACTCATGGGAGTCCACGCGGGATGCCCGCTGATCCAGCATCTGCACGACATGAAGCCGGACGCGGACCGCCACAGGCTCGACAATGAACACCCGGTGGAAGGCTCCATCGGAAGCGGCATCGTCACAAGCTGGCACCATCAGGCGCTCGCAGAAAGCGGGCCTTTCGAGGCGATCGGTTGGAGTGATGACGGCGTGCTCGAGGCCATCCGCGATCCGCACAAGCCATTTTACCTTGGTGTGCAGTGGCATCCGGAGCGCACCAAAGATTCGCTGATGGGCGATGGAATTATTGAGCGGTTGGTCGAGGCGGCTCGCCGCTCCTGACGATTCCTGTCAATTTGAGGTCGCGCCCGACTTTTTGATAAGACGGCTCCGCGATCTTCCACGCGCTCCCTGTATCAGCTGCCCCAATTCCTGCCACCGCGGCGTGCGGCCCGCCGCAGATGATTGGCGCCATGTAAAAGCAGACCTCGTCCACAAGGCCCGCGTCAAAAAAGGCCCCAAGGGTTTCGCCACCGCCTTCAACCAAAAGGGAGCAGACCCCGCGCGCCCCCAGATCACACAGCACCTCGCCCAAAGACTTTCCCGCGTAAACAAGGGTGCGGTCACGGTATTCGTCTGTAAAAAGATGCGCACCGAGGGGAATCACGCTATTGCCGCGCGACAAAACCACGCGCCACGGCTGCGACTTGCCCGCGGGAACCCGAACGCCGCGGATGGTGAGTCTCGGGTCGTCCGCTCGCAGCGTGTTGGCTCCGACCAGGATTGCATCCGCTCGAACTCGTAAGCGGTGTGCGTCCCTTCGCGCAGCCGGGCCGGTGATCCACTGCCCCTCCCCCGGCGGCCGCGTCATGCGCCCATCCAGACTCATTCCTGCTTTTGCGATCACCCACGGCGTTCCCGTTGTGACCCACTTGAAGAACGCGCGGTTTGCTGCGGCGCACTCGCTTTGCATTACGCCGACGACCACGTCCACCCCGCGCTCCTGAAGGATGCGCACCGCGCGTCCAGCATGCAGCGGATTCGGGTCGAGCACGCCGATGACCACCCGCGCAAAACCGGCGTTGATGATGGCCTCCGTACAGGGAGGCGCCCGACCACGGGTGCAGCAAGGCTCCAGCGTGACATACAACGTGCAATCAACTAAGCGATAGTTACCTACCGCCTGAGCGGCAGTGCGCAAGGCAGCAATTTCTGCGTGCGCGGTGGGATCGTGTCGACCTATAGGTTGGTTGTAGCCTATGCTGATTACTTCGCCATCTTTCACAACCACGGCACCTACAGGTACTTCACCCACTAATTTGGCTTCTGCGGCGGCATTCAATGCCATGCGCATGAAGGCCTCGTCGCTCATGCGGACTCCGTGATCTCGGCCCAGCAATTAGGCGTTTCATGCAAAACTAATTTATGTAATTTAAGGCCCGTGCCATAGCGATCAGAATAAACAGGCTTGAGAATATCAAACGCTGTACGCGCAAGATTTTCTACAGTGGGGATTTTATTAATGACGACCGTTTTGTGATCGGGCAGACCGGCCAGAAAATCGCGCACTGGTGAGTCTTTTTCATACACAAGAAATGCGTGATCCCAGACATCAACCAAATGCTCATGAGCGAGCGATTTAACATCGGAAAAATCCATCAACATACCGTTGTCAGAACTGCCCTCTTCTTCGATCACTTCACCAACCAATGTGATTTCGATAGTGTATCGATGGCCGTGCAAATTACGGCACTGGCTTTTATGATCAGGGATGCGATGTCCGGCATCGAATTCAAGTTTGCGTGTGATGGTAATCATTGAGTCAGGTAGTCAGGGTATGTGCAGCAATTTATGTGTTTGTATCGACAAGCGCCATTGCGGGTGCTGCTTGCATGTAGTGATAGCTAGCTGGGTATTTTTTTCTTTGTCAGGTCCATCCATGGGCTGCAGGAAAAAATAGTTGAAGTTCATGGCGGTATAGCGCTCTATATCTTGCTCGGCCTGGGGAATCACGACTTTGATTTCATCGCCCTGATTAACTACCTGTACCGAACCCTGTTTAGGACTGACACACACCCAATCAACACCCGCAGGAACCGCCAGCGTGCCATTGGTTTCTATCGCCACTTCAAATCCACGCTCATGCAAGGCAGCGATCAATGCCTCATCCAGCTGCAGCAAAGGCTCACCGCCAGTGCACACCACGTACTTTCGTTGCGCTGGTGCGGCTGTTGGCCATTGCGCATCGATGGTTGCTGCCAGTGCTTGTGCTGATTCGTATTTTGCGCCGAGCACGCCGTCTGTACCCACAAAGTCTGTGTCACAAAATCGGCAAACAGCCGATGCACGATCTGGCTCTCGCCCAGACCACAGGTTGCAGCCGGCAAAGCGGCAAAACACCGCTGGGCGACCAGTTTGCGCACCTTCGCCCTGCAAGGTATAAAAGATTTCTTTGACGCTGTACACCAGCGATGCTCCTGCCTGAGACTAGAAGGGCGAATTATCCATTAATTCCTTTAAATCCGATAATTCGGCCTGACCTCTAGCCTGCGTGCTGAGCAATGGGTGGAAGCGCTAAGTGGGAAAACGTATCGTAAATACGGTGCCACGACCATTCGCACCCGAACGCACTTCAATGACAGCGTCATGATCCTTAACGATATCTCTTACGATGGCCAAGCCTAATCCGCTACCAGGCTGCGATTGATCTAAGCGATAAAAGCGACTAAAGATTTTTTCTTTTTCCGTATCAGCAATGCCCGGCCCATCATCCTCGACTTTGAGCAGGCCATAGCCCACGTCTTGAACACAGCTGATTGTTACTACGCTCCCTTCCGGTGAATAACGAATTGCGTTATCGACTAAATTATCAATCAAATCACGTAGTAAAAAACGCTCACCTTTTATATAGGTAGGCTGTAAGTCAAAGCCAATATCGATAGATTTTTTCTCTGCCTGCTCAACAAAATGCTGCACAGATTCCGAGACTAATTCATCCAGTGAAATCCGCTCTAAACGCCCTCTGATGAAATCTCCAGGCTCCGAGCGAGCCAACGCTAGCAATTGATTCGCTTGCCGTGCCATGCGCTCAGTGGATGACATCATCATTGCTGTCGATTGCGCAGTCTCTGGATCGTCACGATGATGTGCTTGTAACCACTCTAGCTGAGCTTTAAAGCCTGCCAAGGGCGTTCGCAGCTGGTGCGCTGCATTCGCCAAGAAATCTTGTTTTGCGCGAGCACTATCCTGCACGCGTTCTAACAATGCGTTGATGGCGCGAATAAATGGCACGACTTCGCGAGGGGATTGGTCAATGGGTAATTCGGATAAATCATCGGGCTTACGAAATTCAAGGTTCTGCTGTAATTCGCGTAGCGGTAATAAACCTTTATTGAGAGCGACCCAAACAACCACCGGGATCAATAACAATAGGGCTAGTATTCTTTTCACAGAAAGGATTTTAGAACTA
>CAYUDI010000031.1:4770-11108 GCA_964443585.1 uncultured Bifidobacterium sp. | reverse complement strand
TTGACCCGAGTTTCTGCTACGCCGATCAGAATAGGCTCTCCAGCAACGGTCGTTCGCAGGGAGATGGCCCGTATATCTTCGCCGCGCATAGTTGAAAGATAGGCGACCCAGGTATTGGCCTGATCTGGCGCTCTTAGTACAGGAAAATCAAGATCCCCCGCTATCGTTTTGCCTCGCATATCGCGAACGACAAAGAAAATTGAATCGAAATGATCAACCCGCAAAACTTGCTCTGCCTGTTGCGAAAGTTGTAACTCAACTGAATTTCCTGCCTCCTGCACGTGAGGCACAAGAGCCCATGCGGCGTCAGCCAGGCTTTGATCTAGAGCAGTTTGTGCAGGTAACCAGGCCAGCCAGTAAATAGCCGTCGCACCCGCCAAGTTTACAGCCATGAGGGGAATTACCAGCCACCGTAGCAGCTTGCCGCGCAAACTCATAGCGCAGACTGCTCGAGCATGTAACCGAAACCTCGAATAGTTTTGATAGAAATGCCTGCCTTATCAATTTTTGATCGTATGCGAGATACGTAGACTTCAACCGCGTTCAACGTCACTTCTTCGCCCCAAGGCAAAATAGCATCAATGATCTGCTGCTTGGATACCACGCGTGATGGGTGCTGCATTAGGTATTCGAGTACAGCCCATTCACGCGCTGAGAGTTCTATTGTTATGCCATCGATCGTTGCTCTCCGCGCGAACGGATCGAGCTGTAATCCACCCAACTGCAAATCGACCGGCCTGGGATTGCTTCGCCTGACCAGCGCTTTGAGGCGGGCTACCAACTCAGGAGCAGCAAACGGTTTGACCAAATAATCATCCGCACCCATTTCTAGCCCACGCACGCGATCCTGAACATCGTCACGCGCAGTCAATAACAAAACGGGCAATTGACTACCGCGCGCACGCAAGCGGCGCACAACTTCAAAGCCATCGATGCCGGGCAAACCAATATCGAGCACAGCAACCGACATTTCACGCGCTAGCAGCGCACGATCGGCATCGTCACCGTTATGCACCACGTCAACTACCATACCGTGACCTCGCAATATTCTTGCGATGCCGTCAGCTAACACCAGATCGTCTTCTACCAGCAATACGTGCATGATCAGCCCAAGGGTCATTATCTCTATCCATTCATTTTGCCAGAGAGTTGGAAATGACTATTTAAAATGACAGGACTAAAAAGCTTTTTTCTTATAAAAAAAACACCGGGAAATATCCCGGTGTTTAGTAAGGCCATTTAAAAAAATCAGGCGGCTTCTGGAACGCTCGGTAAACCAGAGAGCGCCATTGCCAATTCTTTCTCGTCGTACTTATCGTCTTTCAGAGTACCCGCAAAATACGCTGAGTAAGCTGCCATATCGAAATGACCGTGTCCGCACAAATTGAAAAGTATGACTTCGCTCTTGCCTTCACGCTTGCAGCGCAGCGCTTCTTCGATCACACCTTTGACAGCGTGATTTGCCTCGGGGGCCGGAACGATACCCTCAGCCTTGGCAAACATAACGCCAGCGGCAAAGCACTCAGTTTGATGATAAGCCACTGCCTCTATCAAACCCAGCTCTTTCAGATGCGACACGAGTGGTGCCATGCCGTGATAACGCAAGCCGCCTGCATGAAATCCTGGCGGTGTAAACGACGAACCCAAGGTATGCATTTTAGTCAGCGGTGTTATGTGTCCGGTGTCACCAAAGTCGTATGCATATTTACCGCGTGTGAGCGACGGGCAAGCTGCTGGTTCCACTGCGACGATGCGTGGTTTAGGTCCTCCGCGCAAGCCTGCACCGATAAACGGGAATGTAATACCGGCAAAGTTCGAACCACCACCTGTACAACCGATGATCACATCAGGATAGGCATCCGCCATCGCCATTTGTTCCATGGATTCGATACCCACGATAGTCTGGTGCATCAACACGTGGTTGAGTACTGAGCCCAAGGCGTACTTGGTGTCGTCATTGGTGGCTGCCACCTCGACAGCTTCTGAAATTGCAATACCTAAACTACCCGGATGGTTAGGTGTTTTTTCCAGTACTGAGCGACCATAGTTAGTCTCGGTCGAAGGCGATGGCATACAGCGCGCGCCGTACGTTTCCATGACTGCGCGGCGGTAGGGCTTTTGATCATATGACACTCTGACTTGAAACACGGTCACATCGATGTCATACAGCGATCCGGCAAATGCGAGTGACGTGCCCCACTGACCTGCACCAGTTTCTGTCGTTAGGCGTTTTACACCTGCTTGCTTGTTATAAAACGCTTGTGGAATTGCTGTGTTTGGCTTGTGACTACCAGCGGGGCTGACACCTTCATATTTGTAATAAATTTTTGCTGGTGTACCAAGTGCTTTTTCTAAACCGTACGCGCGAAACAAAGGCGCGGGACGCCACAAGCGATACACCTCTCGTACGGGTTCAGGAATATCAATCTCACGATCTTGCGAAACTTCTTGCATGATCAATTCCATGGGGAACAGTGGTGCAAGATCATCCGGACCTATGGGATTCAAAGTACCGGGATGCAGTATGGGCGGCAGTGGCTTAGGCAGATCTGCCTGAATGTTGTACCAGCGACGTGGAATGCGGTCTTCGGGCAAAAGAAATTTGACTTGATTCGACATCAGGGTGTCTCCGTTTTTTTGTGGTTATCAGTGGGCTGTGAACAAATTTGATTGAGCAACCATACAAAATGCTTATTTGGCAATTTCTATCAACTGTCGAGAAAATCGTCCAGACCGAAATTTACTTCGTGTAAGCAGGTTTCGTCCATCACTACTCGTGAAAACAAAAACCCCCTGACAAGCAGGGGGTTAGATAACCTCATTGCGCAAATCAAAAAGTGGCGTTTTACTTGGCTTTCAAGCACTCGCTCATAAATTGCTTGCGCTCGTCACCTTTTTTACCGGCAGCGTCTTTGTTACAGGTGGCCATTTTGCTTTGCTGAGAATTTTTGGGTGCTTCCGCAGGGGCCTCAGGCTTTTTGCTCAGACACTCTTTCATAAAGGCTTTGCGCTCATCCCCTTTTTTGCCGGTAGCATCCTTGTTGCAAGTGACCATTTTGTTTTGCTGTTCGGTTGCTGAAAAAGCGGGACTTAAAACAGCCAAACCCAGCAGAACCAGCATAGTTGTTATTAATTTCATGGCGTCTCCACGGTGTCTCGGTGCGGGATTAAATGAACACAGAACAGACACCCCGCTTTTTGTCTGCTATGCACGCGTAATTAACTTTCAAGCTGTACGTTTTTATACAGACTAAAAAAACAAAACGTATTCATTTACTGAGCTGACGCATAAGCCAGGCAGCCACTCTGAGCGCCACCTTATCCTCACCAGGCCGCCCAACGACCTGCAGTCCTACAGGCATGCCCGAGCTTCCTCGGTAAAACGGTAAATGCACACACGGCAAACCCAGTAGCGTCCAGACTCTGCCAAACACCGGGTCACCCGTCTGAGTCAAGGTAGCCGGCGCTTCACCCACCGCACTCGGCGCCAGTACGACTTCATATTCACCAAACGCCGTAGACACCGCAGCTCGCGCTGAATACGCTAACTGTAAATTAGCGCGATGCTGATCGTGTGTAATCTGCTGACCTATTGCCAATAGCTCGCGCAAACCTGTGCTGAGTTCAATCGCATGCGCCAAACGCTCGTAGGCTAACGAACGTACCAAATCAAAGCCCATGATTTCTTTTTGCGCTTGCAACAATCCGGCAAAGCTCTCCGGTAGCGTCATTTCACGCACACGATGTCCTGCTTTGGCTAACATTAACGCAGCATGTTCCATGGCGTGCTGCGTGTCTTGATCTGCATAGGACCATTCATGCGTATGACACAAGGCTATGCGCGGTGAGAGCGACGTTTCCAGCTGAAGTAAACTTCGGTCACCCGTGGCAGCGGCGGCAAACAACGCCACATCCTCTACGGACCGCGCTAAAAATCCCACGGTATCGAGCGATTCTGACAAAGGTTTAACACCTGAGCGATTTACCAAACCAAAACTAGGTTTGTATCCAACGATGCCGCAAAATGCCGCCGGGCGTATGACCGATGCTGCAGTTTGTGAAGCAAATGCCAAGGGCACCATATGGTCAGCAACAGCAGCGGCCGACCCACTCGATGAACCACCCGGTGTATGCGATAGTCGGTGAGGATTACGTGTTTTACCCGGCGTGAATGTGGCAAATTCAGTGGTAACTGTTTTACCCATCATGACCGCGCCTTGCGCGCGACATAAAGCAACGATAGAGGCATCTGCTGCAGGTTGCAGTGAACGATAAATACCCGAGCCATACGTAGTGGGCATGTCAGCCGTGTCAAACAAATCTTTTACACCCACGGGCAGGCCATGCAGCAAACCACTCACTGGTCCGCGATCGAGTTCTTGCGCTTTTTTTATCGCAGGCTCAGCGGCCAGGTGCACCCAGGCTTGCACGTCTGCTTCGCGCTCATTAATCCGATCAAGACAATCGCGCACTAGCTGCTCTGACGTGATTTCGCGAGTAGCTAGTTTTTTGGCAAGAATACTTGCATCAAGTTGATTCAGTGGAGCGGACATGATTAATCTTTCTATACGTGCTCATCTGCGATCGCTGTAAGTATAGAGAGATTAATGCCCGCAATGAAGACTTGCCGGTTTGAGAATCAACATCTGAAAGCTATACTGAGCCTTCAGATTACAAACTCAGTGCGTCAAGCCATGCAACTTGAGTGTCTTCCACACCCGATACGCGGTGTGAGGCATGTCCATGTGAGTCACACCCAAATGAGCAAACGCATCAACAATAGCTGCCGTTATGGCGGGTACGGACCCCACATGAGGTGATTCAGCCACGCCCTTGGCACCCAGTGGGTGATGCGGTGATGGCGTGACCGTAAAGTCTGTTTCCCAATGCGGTGTCTCGACTGCTGTGGGAACAAAATAATCCATCAAGCTGTTACCTTGAATATTGCCCTGTTCATCGAAAGACAACAGCTGACCCATGGCCACGGCAAAACCTTCAGTTAAACCACCATGAATCTGGCCGTCAATAATCATGGGATTAATACGCGTACCGCAATCGTCAAGCGCATAGAAGCGTCGAATTTTGGTTTCGCCTGTTCCTTTGTCTATGTCAACCACACACAAATACACGCCAAACGGAAACGTGAAATTAGGCGGGTCGTAATAATGTACCGCTTCCAAGCCCGGCTCCATGCCTGCAGGTGGTTTGTTATAAGCGGCCCAGGCAATTTCTGTCATGGTTTTAAAACGTTCTGTATCACCGCGCACTTTGAATCTATCGATCTCCCAATCGAGATCGTTCTCACCAACCTCAAGCAAATGAGCCGCTAATTTTTTTGCTTTAGCATGAATTTTTCTCGCTGCCATAGCAACAGCCGCACCGGCTACTGGTGTAGAACGCGAACCATAGGTACCTAATCCATACGGTGCTGTGCTGGTGTCGCCCTCTTCGATTTGAATCACATCCGATGAAATACCCAATTCGGTGGCAATAATTTGCGCATACGTGGTTTCATGCGCCTGACCTTGAGAAATCGTACCCATACGCGCAATGGCACTGCCCGTTGGATGTACACGAATTTCACACGAATCAAACATTCCTACGCCTAAGATATCGCACATCTTGCTAGGGCCTGCACCGAGTACTTCAGTAAACGATGCCAAACCTATACCCATTAATGTAGGTGAATCAGGATCAGCGCGCTTAGCGGCTTGTTCAGCACGCAGCGTGGCGTAATCCACTGCTGTTAATACCTTGTCCAAGGCGGTGTGATAATCACCAGAATCGTATTCAAAGCCAAAGGCTGAAGTGTATGGAAACTGATCTTTACGTATGAAATTGATGCGCCGAATTTCAGCTTTATCCATCTTTAGTTTTTGCGCCAATGCGTCAATCATGCGCTCTATCAAATACACCGCTTCAGTGACTCGAAACGAGCAGCGATATGCAACGCCACCTGGTGCTTTGTTGGTATAAACGCCTTCTACCATGCAATGCGCAACAGGTATGTCATACGAACCTGAGCAGATATGAAACAAACCTGCTGGATATTTCGTAGGATCAGCACACGCATCAAAGGCGCCATGATCAGCAATCACATGCGCACGCAAACCTATAATTTTTCCCTCACGAGTAGCGGCTAGTTCACCTGTCATGTGGTAATCGCGTGCGAAAGCGGTAGACGACAAATTTTCTATGCGATCTTCTACCCACTTAACTGGTCGACCCAACACGATGGACGCCACAATCGCGCATACATAGCCGGGATACACACCCACCTTATTACCAAATCCACCGCCGATATCAGGCGACACGATGCGTACTTTTGATTCGGGTAT
>CAYUDI010000031.1:0-4760 GCA_964443585.1 uncultured Bifidobacterium sp. | reverse complement strand
ACAATATGCGGTGCTTGGCTGGTTAAATAGGTCGTTAATTCACCGCGCACGGGATCAAATGAAGCCACCGCACCGCACGTCTCTAGTGGACAAGGGTGCACTCGCGGATACAAAAGATTCTCTTTAACCGTGACCTCGGCACGTTCAAATACTGCATCGACTGCCGACTTATCGCCTGCTTCCCAACTAAAAATATGATTGTGGTGATAGCGCTTGCCATGCGCACCCTCTTCCTTACCCGCCAAATCTTCACGCAAAACCGGCGCATCTTTTTCCAGTGCCTTGCGTGGATCGATCACTACCGGCAGCTCTTCGTATTCCACCTCAACAGCCGCTACTCCGTCTGCAGCAATGTAGCGATCTACTGCTACAACTACAGCAACCTCTTGCATTTGAAAATGTACTTTTTCATCCGCTAATACTGCAGCCACGTCACCGGCCAAGGTGGGCATCCAGTGCAGTTTTAAAGGCTTGAGATCATCGGCTGTGAGTACAGCCAATACCCCAGGAATAGCCAGTGCGGCTTCTTTGTGAATTTTTTTTATGCGTGCATGAGCCAGGGGCGAACGAACAATATCGATGTGAACCATGCCAGGTAGCTTGATATCGTCTACATAGCGGCCCTTACCTTGAATGAAACGTGCGTCTTCCTTGCGTGGCCGCGATTCGCCTATACCCATTAAAGACGCTTTGCGATCAGGTGCATTCATGAAATCTCTCCGTAATAAATGGCTATGGATGTAATCGGGTACGTGACGGCTTACGCCGACACACTGTCGCTGGCGTCTTTGCGCATCATGTCAGCGGCTCGCTGAACTGCCTTGACAATGTTTTGATAACCAGTGCAGCGGCAAAGATTGCCGGACATTCCAGCTCGAATTTCTTCCTCAGTAGGATTCGGATTTTCTTGAAGAAAGCGATAAGCACGGGTGAGCATGCCCGGCGTACAAAAGCCGCATTGCAGCCCGTGCTCGTGCGAAAAACTCAGCTGCACTGCATGCAGTGCACCACCATTTGCGAGTCCCTCAACCGTCGTAATCGTTTTACCAGCGCATTGCACAGCCAAAGAGGTGCACGATTTCACTGATTTACCATCGACATCCACTGTGCACACACCACAATGGCTGGTATCGCAGCCTATGTGCGTACCTGTGAGATGCTGTTGTTCACGTAAAAAATGAACTAATAAAAGCCTGGAATCTACTTCGGCCTCGATATGTTTTCCGTTAATAGTCATTGCGACCGTGTGCTTTGCCATAAAACTCTCCTTCTGAATTTTTTTAATTAAATTTTTTCGGATGTATTTAGACTCGCTGTCGTCTTTTTATGAGCAGCGGGCTGCAGCAAGGCTGATCGCTCGTCGCGTCATTTCACCTGCCATGGCAGTTTTGTATTCAACATCACCACGTAAATCTGGCTCGGGCTGACAAATCTCACGTACGAGCAGTACCGCTTTATTAATTCCATCAGCAGAAAGCGGTTTTCCAACCAGCAGCTTTTCAGCCGCCGTGGCACGCAAGGGTGTGGACGCTACATTCGTCAGGGCTATGCGCACTTGCGTGACTATGTCGCCCGATCTGCGCAAAACTACAGCGGCTGCCGCTGTTGCCCAATCACCTGTTTTCCGTTTAAGTTTTTTGTATGCGCAACCTGTACCCGGAGCAAGCATAGGAATTTCCAGACTAACCAGTAGCTCATCGGCCTGCATTGCCGTCATATACGGACCATGAAAAAAATCGGTGGCTTGTACTCGACGTATGCCTTGACTACCTTGCAGTACCAAAGTCGCGTCCAGTGCCATTGCGATAGTTGGTTGATCATTAGCTGGATCAGCGTGGGCAATGTCACCACCTATCGTGCCGCGGTTCCTCACCTGAGGATCTGCTATTTGTCGAGCGGCCTCAGTTAGCAAAGGTAATTTTTCGTGAATCAGTGCAGACGTAATTAATTCATTTTCAGTCGTCATTGCACCGATACGAACTACATCACCTTGAATTTGTATGCCGCGCAGCTCAGAAATGTTAGCCAGATCAATCAAGTGTGCCGGCTCAGCAAGGCGCAGCTTCATCATCGGTAAAAGACTGTGGCCACCGGCAAGTATTTTTGCTTCATCTCCCAACCGGCTAAGCAAACCTATAGCTTCATTGAGCGTGTGTGGTGCGTAATAGTCAAAACCCGAAGTAATCACAGCCTCTCCTTTCAAAGTAGTTCCGCTGCAGGAAGCATTCGATCTGATGCAGATCAAGTTCAGAACAAGAAATTGCTTAATTGATAACCGCACAGATATCCTAACGTCGAACAACAGTTGCAACAATTACTACTATGTTGACCAAACGCAAAAGATTGCTAGGGTTTACAACGATCAGCCTGACGTGCTTGGTGGTGGCTTTACTTAATTCAAGTCAGGTAGGTCAACGTTGGACTTTGCTCATGGGAACCGGAGTGGCAAGCGGCTGCTTAGCTCTCGCGCTCTTAAGACCACAGCGCTCTGGTCTGTCGCCACCGGCAGTGATGCTGTCGTTGGGTATGGGTGGAATGCTGGCAGGTTTTACTTGGGATTGCATACAAACACCCGTCGCTATGCTGGAAGCGCTATGCGTAGCATCGGGTGGGCGAACGGTGTATGAATCTCTGCGTTATCACTGGATGCTGCTACCCGGCATGCACGTCATGATGATTGCGGGGGGATTAGCCGCTCTACCTACTTTGCGTTTAATTCAGCCCGAATGCAAAAAGCTGTGCGCGCTATTGGCACAAAATATTATGTGCTCCAGTTGGATGCTGATAGGTATGACTGTGGGAGGCACGTTTTTTGTACAAGCCATACGGTCTGTGGATGGACTAAATCTGGGACGGATGGTAGGCGGAATGATGACGGGTATGGTGTGGGGTATGGTAATCAGCGTTGCCCTATACCGCTTGTATTTCATAGTACGTGATTACTTAATCATGCGAAAACGCTTAATCACCCCCATCCGGCGTGTTTAAATAATCAGCCTTTCTAAACGTGCTTACATCGAATTATTAAGCCAGATTATTGGCTTTGTCAGGGTTTTGTAAGATAAAAGTTGCTCGTACTGGATACGATTAACTTATCATTTAGCCCGTGAATAAAATCCAGCCTTTTTCAGACAAACACCTTAAAAATTTATCCATATGCATCATGCCGTTGAAAATCTTCCCGGTTGGCGAGGAAGTATAGAGCGCTTTATGGCGCGAAGTTTTATTCAGAACTTACTGATTATTTTGATAGTTGTGAATGCCATTATTCTTGGCTTGGAAACTAACCAAGAAATCATAGAAGCCATCGGCCCAGAGTTATTAATCTTAGATCATTTCATTCTCTGGATTTTTATCGCCGAGCTGACACTACTGATCGCTGCCCGACGGCTTCAGTTTTTTAAAGATCCGTGGTGCATATTTGATTTTTTAGTAGTGATTATCGCGTTTGTCCCTGCCACTGGTAGCTTGTCAGTACTGAGAGCGTTGCGAGTACTGCGCGTTTTACGGCTTATTAATAAGGTCGAGAGCATGCGAACGGTAGTAAGCGCGTTGCTGAGCTCACTGCCTGGATTAGGATCCGTATTTAGTCTGATACTCATTATTTTTTATGTATCTGCAGTCATCGCCACGAATATGTTTGGCCCTGATTTTCCAGAGCGCTTCGGATCATTGTCGACTAGCTTGTACACACTGTTTCAAGTCATGACCTTGGAAGGTTGGTCCGAAGAGATCGCCCGACCGGTCATGGTTATATTCCCCTCGGCCTGGATATTCTTTGTCTTATTTATACTTACGGCCACATTCATCGTCGTTAATCTGTTCGTTGCAGTTATTGTAGATTCGATTAACTCGATCAGATCGGCTGCAAACGCAGGAGCAGGAGTGGCGTTGGAAGAAGAAATTCGTAACTTGCGATCTGAAGTTTCAGAGCTCAAGTCCATGATTAATGACATACACAAAAATACAAGCGCTTAACCTTCTCAGGACATCGTCTGCAAAACGCTAGTGAAGTAACACAGTGCTACTACTTAGTCTGTGTTTGACACTGACTTGATTATGCTGCCAGAGACTGATGCCATAGTGCCTCATAATAATCACGCTTATCACGCGCCTGTTTTGTAGGTAATGGCGCTACAGTTTCTGATAACAGAGTATCGGCCTGATAGCCATCAACAATTAAACCCCAGCAATTCAACTCATCCACAAAGAACATGGTTTCTGCGGCGGTGGGCGCTATTTTTATATCAATGAGAGTGTCAGCCTCAGATCTTATTTTTTCTAATTCTTCTTTTGCTTCAGATGATATTTCTTTAACCAGCAATCGCAAGTGAACTAATTCTTGAAGATTGTTGATGTAAAAATGTAGCTTGGCCAAATCACATGTCCCATCAATGATGAATAGGCGATCATTAGCCATAGAAAGTAACGTTTTGAAATCATTTTCAGGGCTGGATTTTTTTGCAATTGCTGAACTTGCTAAGACATCGATTTCTGCTTGTACCTCTGAGCAGGCATGATAAGCAACATTAAAACTACACTCTATATTTTTTTTACGTTCCGCCTCAACCGGCATGAACTCTATCGCACTAGCGATAGCTATCGCTGGGAAAGGCTTCCATTGATAAATCACAGAATAAACAGAATTCATCCAGTGTAAATGCGATTGAGAATCCGCTGCATAGACCCTAAAATCAGGTGCTACTTCTAAAAGGGCTTTCAATTGGAAAAGGAGAATTTTTTTATTCATATTATTTACT
>CAYUDI010000030.1:17175-17742 GCA_964443585.1 uncultured Bifidobacterium sp. | reverse complement strand
AGGGCATCCTTAAGCGCGGCCATTTGTTCGGGCGTCTTGGGGACATCGGACATCATCTGTTTGACTTCCATGCCCTCTTCAGTGCCACGAATATCTTTGGCTCGACGCGCTGATACGGATAAAAGATTCGCCTTCACCACACGCGGTGTTTCTCTTAGCTTAGCGGTGATGCGCTGAACTTTTTCTAAGACGTGGGGATTAAATACATCACCCTCTTTCGGTGTGATGCCGATGACACCAACATAGCGCGAACCAAACACTTCCTCTACTTTGAGCGTGGTCGCTACAAATGGATGAGAACGAGGAACGATGTTGTTGGGGTCTATGATGACGGTGAGCGCCTGACCCTTAAAGTACAAGAATACAGTGGCGACCAATATCGCTAGCAATACCGCCCAGCGAAAACGAACGATGAACTCTATATAACTGCGCATGATCTTGTCTCTCTATTATTATTTGGATTGGTTTATGCATGCCGCACCACAAACCCACAATGCTATCGATGATTTTATAAGAAACTGACCGATCGTACGTTTATTTTAGTGTTCTTAAAATTGAAACAAAATT
>CAYUDI010000030.1:0-17165 GCA_964443585.1 uncultured Bifidobacterium sp. | reverse complement strand
ATTGTGTGCGGCGATTTTCTAGTCCTGCCGCTTATTCGCAAACATGGTTGTAGAGTTGGCCTTCCAAGGATTCAGGTGTGAAGGTGATCCAATCGCTCACGACGCCTTCCTGGCTCTTGGAAGCACCCTCGCCTAAATGTTTTTCAAACCATTTAATAGCGAGCGTCCTGCGCTTTAGTGCCCGGCACTGATACTCAATTGCATACCCTATGGTGAAATAGGTAAATCCACTGGGCGTTGTAGCAGCGGTCTTGAGATCGTGAAAATCCCAGACAAAGGCGGTATCGCCCATTTTTCTCATTTGTATACTGTCAAAGTAATGGATCGCTGGATCGGTTTCCGCATACCTGACCAAAACCAGACCCGCGGAAAATGCGTTGGTGGACAAGATACAAAGCAAAGCAAAAAGTAGACGTAAATTCATAGAGTAATAATCCTAATCGTGTGTGAATGAAGCACCTGATGGCCAGACGACAAAAACACCGACAGCATAAATGCAAAAACCCCGCACTGTGCAGAGCGCGGGGTTAGTGTTGTTACATCAGGCTGAAAACGTAGTGGATGCCTAAGCTTCGAGGCCTGCTACGTAGGTTATGAAGCCCAATTGTTTAGTGGCTGATCATCCACGGCCTCTTGGACGGGAACACCTTATTGCCGTTTTTTCCTGTCACGGTTGTGGTGAGCTTATTAGTTGAATAACACCCACATTGCATTGGGAACCTCTGGATGAGGCATAGCATGCCACCGAATTCAACGACCTCGGAGGACCGCTGGCAAAGTTTTATCACTAGCGCATACAAGTTACATCACCACCTGACAAACATGTAAGTGCAGACTGTGCGGTGTGCTGGAAAGAATACCGCCTGTAATTTCATGAACTACAAAGCCAGGATCATCGCGGCACAAGTCGCCAACATTGTTTTCATTCAGATTAGCTGGATAGGTAAAGGCCGTACTTGGGCATACCTGAACTGGAATGGCTCCAAACATACCTTTGACGTTACGATGCACATGGCCGCAAAGTATCTGAACCACATTGTTATGTTTTTTTAAAACGATCGATAACTCCGAGTGATTCATCAAGTTCATTTGATTCATCATAGAATTTCCAACATCTATCAAAGGATGATGCATAGCCAACAGCACTTTCTTGTCACAATGTCGATCCAAGGTACGATCTAACCAAATTAATTTATCGTCACTTAGATGACCGGCATCGCGACCTTCTTTCAGGGTATCTAAAACAATCAGAACATGTGTGTCTGTCAAGTTGACAGAATACTGTACACCCCATTGTTTATTCGCCTGATTGATGAACGTATAATCTCTGAACACGCCGAGAAAATTATCACGCGCATCATGATTACCCAGCATCAGATAGACAGGCTTCAAGCCCATCAGTGGATCTAGAATATTTCTGAGTTCAAAATATTCATAGATTTCACCACGCTCGACCAAATCACCTGAAATCACGACTGCCTGAATGTCATCTGTCTTGATGATCTGATAAACCGCTGCACGCAAAGCCTGATTGCTATCGACACCATTGCCCAGCAAAGTATTTTTTCTGACCACATGTGTATCTGAAAGATGCGCCAATTTAAACGAAGCCATATCCCTATATCCTGATACCTGTTACACCAGAAACTGCTTAGTAGCAGTGAACTGATTAATAAATTATTTTTCCGATTGAATTTACCTTTTTTCTGTGACTACTCAATGAAAAAACGATGCTGACACAAACATTTTTCAGTTATAGTAATTACAATTTTTTGATACGCTGTCTGCGTTTGCCTGCGCGTATGCATCACTTTTAAGCGAACTCGTATCAACCACACACTCTGATTCACAATCAAAACACTGAGGAATTGCTATGCCGCGCCACGTCTTAGATGAAACCAGGATCCACCCAGCTATACGTAACACTGTCTCAATGAGCCACCGGGACATCATCGAAGAAGCTCAAGCTTCTATTGCACAGAACCGTGTAGTCGTGATTGGAATGGCGACTAATCCTATGGTGTCCAACGCATGCAAGCTGCTGGATAAGCGAGGCGTGGCTTATCGCTATCTAGAATATGGAAATTATTTTTCGCAATGGCGGCGCCGAAATGCATTGAAAATGTGGACTGGCTGGCCGACATTTCCTATGATTTTTATCGATGGCGCACTGATAGGCGGCCTTCAGGATTTGAAAGCACTGGAAGATTCTGGCGAATTAATGAAGCTATTAAATGCTGAACAAGTGTCGTAAAAATTTTGCAGCGAATGGTAGTAACTAGTCCAACATATCCGGCTGCGTTGCAATCAACTGATCCCAGATAGGTTGAAAGTGCAACCAACCTATGTATTCACTACCTACATGTTCACGACTGTATATCGCACGGTCATGGGGTACATGGACCGGCTTATGACCACCCGCCTCTATCATCAGCTGCTGCTTGCAACAACGTTCCAGCGCTATAAACCAAAATGCGGCCGCTTCTATGCTATGGCGGCTAACCGTGAGCAATCCATGATTTTGATGTATGGCCGCTCTGACACCTGCAAACAGTGGGGCTATGCTATTACCAGCACTCGTTTCAACAGCAACCTGTCCTGCTTCTTCACGAATCACTACATGGTCTTCATAAAACGCACAGGCATCTTGGCTGATAGGATCGAGTGCCCTGCCTAATGATGCGAATGCAGTACCGTATTCAGTATGCGCATGGCACATAGCGACTATCTCCGGATGCTCTTCATGCACTGCTGCATGAAGTACATATCCAGCGCGATTAATAGCGTAGTCACCCTCGACCACATTCCCTGCATGATCGGCCAGTAATAAATTCGATACCTTGACGCGCGAAAAATGCACGCACATAGGATTAGTCCAATACAGATGCGGATGTTCAGGATCGCGTACGGTCAAATGACCAGCAAATCCATAATCAAGATTATGCAAAGCAAAGGCTCGACAAGCGGCGACTAAGCGCTGCTTCAAATAAGCCCGGTGTTCTTCGTGTGAATTGAATAGGGGAATACGGGGGAAAATTCTATCTGCCTGTTCCGGCTCATAAATAGATACTCGCTGATTGTGTATCGACTTAGCGTTCTGATGCAGTGATTGATCATGAGCAGACATAAAATCTCCTGTTAAAAACGTATTTTCTGGATCGACTAGCCCGTAGCAACGTAAAAAGACGCGATGTAACTGCCGATCGTACAAACCAATAGAAAATTATGGTGCCGGTATAACTGACTGATTGCAACTGATATATGTTCACGTTCGGCTGAACATACTTTTGCAAACTAAAACGTTTCATTTTTTTAAACGTATGGTGTTGATGGGATGAAGTACGTTAGATCAAAAAAAATGGGCTGCCTAAGCAGCCCACGGGCGTTGCACTGAAAAATATCAGGCAGCCGATTTCTTTGCTTTTGCAGGCTTGGCAGTACCCGCTGAAAACTGGTTACCTGCTTGATGCAGCTGCTCTTGGAAGTTATCAAATGCAGTTTGACTAACTTTGACGAACTGCTCGTAAGCCGCGTTGGAGTTCGCTACGCCGGCTTTCATGGCGCTAACTATGGCTTCCGATCCTGCAGGTGCTGTCTTAGTCAGATCATCGATCAAACCATTCATGTGACGTGCTGTCTCGGCGACACGCTCTTGGGTGGTCTTGGCGATTTCACCCTGTGTGCGAGAGGCGATAGCGGCCAAATGGCGGCCATACGATGCGGCTTTTTCTGCACTAGGCTGAGCTTGTGCTTGCACCAGATGTATAGCTTCTTGGGCATCGGCTGCGCCAAGAATCTGGTGTACGACTGCTGAAGTCTCTTCAAAAGAGGCTTTGGCAGTTGCCATATTTAGCTCTATGAGTTCAGACACACCTTGGAGTGCTTTTTCAGCCAAGTCTGTCATGGCGTGAAGTTGGACTTCCATCGATGTTTTGGTTGCTTGAGAAAACTGATTGACTGCTGGAATCACGGCAATTCTCCTTGCTTACTTAATTATTGGTGGGCGATGCAGATATGTTGCGACGCAACAGGGCTATTTTAGGAGCAGGAAACAACAAGTCAAGTAAATTTTGTGCGCACCAACAAATTCATTGATGAAACTCAGCAGTCATTTTTTGTCCGGAAAGTATGAATTGCTGTCTTTTCTGGTATAAGTTATCTATGGTATGTATTTCGGGCATTTAAATCCGGAAAAGATTAACTTTTCTTCAACTCCTCACCAATGGAGGAGCACCATGGGAAACAGTACCCAGCACTGGACGGAAACTGAAGAGGACTTTGACCGCCTCAAATCTTTGATAGCGGGTTTGGTTCATTTCCGTTTCATGGATCAGTCCAAACTCGAACTAATCGAGCTGATACTCCAGACTATCTATGGCGATGACATGAATTTTCATGGCCTCGATGAGCCTACAGAGCATTTCATTTATGAGATGTATTTGAAAACCAAAGATAAATTGCAGTTTATGCAAGATTTTAGAAATGCCTTAGGTCAGTGCATGAACGACTGTCCAGATGACCTCTCATTGGGTGAAATCGTGCTCGATGTGATCAAGCTACGACAACATCAACCGTACGGCCAGTACACTTCGTTGATGTAATAACTTTATAGCTGGGCCTGTGTGGCGCCAGGCTTGGCTGAATCTGGTCAACCATGAGGCATTTTTCAAAGGTGATGACAACTACTCACCTACTCTCATCCCTCAACGTTCTGTTGGCCCGTTTACTGGTCTTAGCATCTGTTTTGATACTGACTGCCTGCGCAGGTTTACAGGCAAGTGCAGACTCTAAAAACTTTTCTTACTCCTACAGCGCTTTTAATTTTTCCGGTGCGGGGTGGGAAAAAGCTCGCCGCTATTGCTCGGCTCAAAATAAGCTAGCAAAACACACGGCTACGGAATGTGGATTCTGGACATGCACTAGTCAGGTAGAGTGTGTCGATAGCAATGCGACGCTGCCTCCTGGCTCGACTAGCAAGCCTTGATGTCGTGCCTCTGGCAACAGGATTGCACCATTTGTAAGAAAAAAAAGCGTACTCTTTAAAAAAAACTTACAGGTGACGACATGCTATTACCGCTCTCCCTATGGTTCGCATGTGGCCGCGACGCTACTGCCGCCCTGCGGGCAGTAACAGTTGCGTTGGGTTTGTTATGCGTTGCGGAGACCCGCGCAGAATGGTTGTTGGTCGAGCCCGACGCTAATCAGGCACCCGATCCTTTTGTTGTGTTCATCGATTCAGAAACCATTGCTAACAAACGCGATCGCATGACAGTACGAGTGTTACTTAATATGCGGCACAAGACAGATGATGGCGTAGTCTCAGTCATAGCAGAGGATGAATACGATTGTGTTGCTGAGCGTATGCGTACACTATCCATGGTCAGTTATGCCGATAGGGATGGTCGTGGAGCTGTGGTTCGGGAGTTCAAAACCATAGGTGATTGGGTAAAAATAAAACCTGGCAAAATCAATGAAGCAGTCATGGATAGTGCATGTCCATAATATTCCATAGATACATTGCACAATAATTTACTAGTCAATGTAAAGAGGCTTTCGCGCACAGAACTCAGGCCAGATACATCATCAAGAATATGGCAGCGCATAACGCAACTATCGTAATACCACCATAAAAATAGATCTGAACAATAAAGGCCTGGCGCGATTCGGTAGATTCTCGAAATAATTCAAGCAAAGCCTTCTCTGGATTTTCTACTTGATTAGATGATGCTAATGACGAAGCATGATCAATATCGCCAACACCATCATTAGATACTGGGTCTGGTTTGCGCATTGGTTCATTTTGCATACGTCCCCTCCTGCAGAAATAAATTGATGGTGGCCGCTATTTGAGAACACGAGCTCTCGACATCAAATAGCTTTGATGACATTGATTATTTATGCAGTAAGGTTCTATCAGGTTATCCATCACCTCGCGCAGCTGTGTGAGTTTTTCGGATTCGTTAGCCAAGCCTTGCATCACCTGCCGCAGAGGGCCAAAGGATCGCTCAAAGGCTAACCGTCTGTGCGACTTGCTGAGTGCTGGCGTCAGCATGACGCCACGCTCAAAAAAAGGCGTCTCAAATAAATTTTCCAAGCGCTTTGTAATCACATGTGGATCGCCCCATAGCTCCGGCGACGAGGTAATAAACGTAGCACTATGAGCATAGCTGTCAACCAAGGCAAACACCCTGCCCATCAAGTGTTCCGGAGGCCAGCTGGCAAAGGCGAACAGACCACCCGGTTTAAGCACACGATGAATTTCCTGAACTACGCTATCAGCTCGTGGCGCAAACATATGACCAAACTGACTAATAACGATATCAAAGCTATTTTCTGGATAGGGTAGATTTTCTGCGTCACCTTCTATCCACTCTATATGCTGCTGGTCAGCAATGGCCGCATCTTCCTTTGCTTGTTCCAGTAGTTCTGGGGTCAAATCCAAAGCGCATACGTTTGCACCCAAACGAGCGGCGGTAATTGCCACCACACCCGTGCCTGTACCCACATCCAAGATACGCTGCCCAGCACCTATATTCGCGAAGGAAACTAAATTCGCAGCAACCGGCGTGGTAAAAATAGCAGACGGCGCGAAGGACGACCACATGTCACGCTGCTGCTGTTTGAATAATGCAAGTGAATCATTAACCATAAATAGTGTGAGCCCATAAAAAATAATCGAAGAATGCCGCAACCACTCAGTACTAAAGATTTGCTGCTCTTCAGATTCTGCATTCAGGCCAAGCCTGATATTATCTGCATGTCGTTAGATGATACCAACCATGCCCGGTAGGTTAAGATAAACGACGGCGACTTTGTCGGCTAGACAGCTAACGCCGTGGTAAGGTTAAGGCTGCAGCATCACCAGATTTTCGAAAATTATTTCAATGATAATTGAGGTTGTTTATGACAAAAAAAATGAAACGCGAACAAAAGCCTACGCCCGTAGGCGAGGACGTTGCCGCTGAGATGGAAACACGGATGGCTTACCAGAATCTGATTCAATCCTTTACGGCTGATCAGCATGAACTGGAAGTTCGAATCAAAGAAGCTGAGCAGAGCAAATCAGACAATTCATCCGATCACACGTCATAACAAGGTTCCGACCATCCATCAAATTGAATATATTTTCAATTTGATATTATTTGAGGTTGGCTTTTCAACGGCTCTGACCTAGATCCTTGTAGACCGCATCGAGCAAGCCTTTGCCGATGCGGTCTTCCATTTTCTTGTGCACAGGTAGCAGCACCTGTCGCCACTGATCCATTTCCGGGCTAGTTGGTTTGTATACGGTAGTCATCCCTGTCTTGCGTATAGACTCCATGGCCTCGGCGCTCTCACGCTGCGAATTTGCATTATTAAAGCGCGTGGCCTCCTGCAAAGCCGCATCGAGTTTTTTGCGTATATCGGGTGGCAAGCCATCCCAGAATTTTTTATTAGCGATCACCGCAAAACCCATGTAGCCATGGTTAGTCAGGGTCAGATGCTTTTGAACCTCGTACACTTTTTGCGAGTAAAAATTAAGTGGCGGATTTTCTGCGCCATCCACCACTCCTGATTGCAAGGCTTGTGTCATCTCAGAAAACGACATGACCTGGGGATTGGCTCCCAAAGTACGCATTTGCTCATCGATGACTTTCGATCCCTGTATGCGTATTTTCAAACCGCGCATATCAGATGGCACATGAATTGGCTTATTTGCCGACATCATTTTGAAACCGTTATCCCAATAAGCAAGACCCTTAATGCCTTTGCTCTCTAAGCCCATCATTAATTGTTTTCCAATAGGACCATCGAGGATTTTACTAACTGCTGCATGGTCATTAAAAAGAAATGGCAAATCAAATAGCTCAAATTCTTTGACACCCAGTGAACCAAATTTTGACAATGTAGGTGCCAGCATCTGCACAGCACCCATTTGCAAAGCTTCAAGCTCTTCTTTATCTTTGTAGAGTGTACTGTTGGGATAAATATCTACTCTGACCGCACCCTCGGTACTCGTTTCAACTACTTGTTTAAATCGCTCGGCAGCCCGACTTTTGGGTGTGCCTATGGCAGCCACATGACTAAATTTAATAACGATCGGTGTAGCAGCAGACTGCACCTCTGAAACAAAAAAACCGCTCAATAGAGTGACCGCTATGGCTAGCTGCAAAAATTTAGCTAAAAAATAATGTGGTTTCATAGTCAGTAAAAATACAGTCTGGTTAAAAAAGTATCCCAGCCAAAAATTACATAGGATGAGCACGCAAGAATCGACGAATCTCCGACAGAGTCTTGGCAGGCGCTTCTTCAGGTATGAAATGACCGCAGTCAAGCGCACGTCCGCTGACATTCTCAGCCACCTCACGCCAATCGTCTAAACAATTAAACAGCTTATGGATAACGCCGCGCTTACCCCACAAAGCTAGCAACGGCATGCGTAATTTTTTATGCAGATCACGTCGATCATGAACCAGATCTATCGTGCCAGCTGCGCGGTAATCTTCACAACTGGCATGTATGGCTTTAGGGTCTTTGTAAGCATTCACGTATTCGCGCAACGCTGCTTTAGAAAACGCCGACAAATCCAGCTCAGCACGACCAACACGGCCAAGTATGTTGAAGGGTACGATGCCTTGCAACATTTTCTCAGGTAGCGGCGCAGGTTGCAGCATTTGAAACCAATGATAGTAGGCTGTTGCAAATGCCAAATTGGTATTTTCAAACATTTTTAATGTAGGTGAAATATCCAGCACCGTTAGTGTTTGTACCCGCTTGCCATGATCACGCGCCAATCGATGCGCAACACGACCGCCTCGGTCATGCCCTACCAAATGAAATTTTTCATGGCCCAGGGAGCTCATGAGTTCAACCATATCCAAGGCCATCGCACGTTTAGAATAGTTGCTGTGATCTGGCAACCCTTTAGGCTTGGACGAGCCTCCATAGCCGCGCAAATCAGCACACACGACGTGGTATTTTTTTGCCAGCTCAGGCGCTATTTCATGCCAGCAGGCCATCGTTTGCGGATACCCATGCAATAGCAATACGGGCTCACCGCTACCAGCGCTGACTGCATTGATGGTTGCACCAGTGGTGCGTATACGATGGTGCGTAAAGCCTGAGAAAAATGCCATGTGATGTGCCTCTATTTTGTTTTTGTGAACGCTGCTCAATCCACTACAGATTAGCATGATCGTACTCAAAGGTAGTCAATTGGCCGAACCTGCACGGCCTAGCTGCAGGACGCCGTCATCAATACGCGAGTAGCGTATGGTCAGCAAATCGTAGAAATAATTCTGATAAAGCATCCAGGGTTTTTTATCACCTTGTTTTGGCAACTGGTTTGCAGCGCGCAGCACATACCCAGATGTAAAATTCAAAAATGCCTTTGGCACAATAGACGCATCTGCTTTAGGCACGGCGACATGGAGATGATATTTTTCCATGTGACTTAACAACCGACATAAGTACTCTGCTGTTAGATCAGCCTTGAGCGTCCACGACGCATTCGTGTAGCCAAAGGTGTAGATGAGATTGGGTATGCCGCTAAACATCATTCCCTTGTAAACCATGGACTCCGAGACATTCTGAGTTTTGCCATCGATTTGAAGAACGATATCGCCCATCAGGCTAAGCTGTAATCCGGTGGCGGTAACGATGATGTCGGCAGGTAGTTTCTGGCCTGATGCCAGACGTACGCCATCGGATATAAAGCTCTCGATATGATCAGTAACCACCGATGCACTTCCTGCACGCACAGCCTTGAACAAATCACCGTCGGGGATCACGCACAAACGCTGATCCCACGGCCGATAGCTCGGTGAAAAATGCTGCGCCAATTGTTGCGAGCCCAGTTGTCGGGCGGCTAATCCCACCAATCGTGTTTTGATTGCTTCTGGCCAGCGCCGCGACAAAGTAAAAAACACCATGTTGGTTGCAATATTTTTAAAGCGTACCAAACGATACGCCCACATCGCTGGCAGCCTAGACTTCAACCATCGCCCTATGCTGTCGTGAGCTGGGAGGGTAATAACGTAGGTTGGTGAACGCTGCAACATCGTGACATGAGCCGCAGTACGCGCCAGCTCAGGTACCAGCGTCACTGCCGTAGCACCGCTGCCAATAACGATGATGTTTTTATTGGTGACATCTAAGTCCTTAGGCCAGAACTGCGGATGGACTATCGTGCCTTTGAAATCGGACTCACCGTTAAACTCAGGACGGTAGGCTTGATCGTAACGATAATATCCAGCGCATATGTGCAGTATTTTGCAACGCAGCGTTTTCCGTTCATGCTGTTCTCCTGCTTCTACTGTCACTATCCAGCGCGCATCCGGCGTTGACCAATTCGCTTGAATAACACGATGGTGATATCGAATCAGATAATTTAGTCCGCGCTCATTCGCTGTCTCGTTCACATAAGTAAGGATGGCTGATCCTTTGGCAATTGCAGCGATATCACTCCAGGGACGAAAACGATAACCCATGGTGTGCATATCGGAATCCGATCGCACACCAGGATAACGAAATAAATCCCAGGTACCTCCCATCACAGGACGGCTCTCCAGTATCGCAACGCTCTGTTGAGGGCATGCTTGCTGCAACATAGATGCAGCACCTATGCCGGATAAACCTGCACCCACAATAACGACATCAATATCTTCGGGCTGCTGATCCGAAAGCACGCGCGCATCACGCAAAAAATCCGATGCTTGCTGCACTGATTGTTTTGCTTCGGGTAGACGCCAGAGTAACTGCCACACATGCGAAACACCAGGCCACACCTGCGTCCTGATATGGACACCCTGGGCAATCGCTTTTTGTGTCAAGCGCAAGCTATCGTCGCGCAGTACTTCGTCGACACCCACATGCACGAGTAATGGTGGCAAACCCTGAAGATCACCCATCAAGGGAGACGCTAAGGGATCCGCCGCATCATGTCCTTGCAAATATGCTGTTACTAATTGCTGCAATGCTGCGCCGTGAAACATGGCATCACGTTCGGTATTTGTTTTTAGCGAAGGACTCTGACCCGTCATATCGGTACCGGGTGAAAAAAGTGCTGCGGCGTCTGGCAAACGACGTTTGGCAGCTTTCTCGTGCAGCATGAGCGCAAGTGATAAGTTGCCCCCTGCGCTGTCACCTGCGACAACTAAGCGTTGATTTTGCTCTGTCTGTGCGAGCTCTCGCCAAACAGCGACAGCATCATCTATAGCCGCTGGAAATGGATGCTCAGGGGCCAGGCGGTAATCCGGAACGAAAACACGCCAGCCCTGCAATGCAAGAGTCACGGTGAGAGGCCGGTGTGTTTTCGGTGAACAGCCGATAAAACCACCACCGTGTAAGTACAGCAGGACGCCCAGATACTCTGTTTTCCCCTTAGCAGTTACCCACTCACCGTTCACTCCTGCTACGGTGGCCGGTACATAGTGGCCTCCGGGTGGCGGTGGCAGTACTTGCCCAAATAACCTTCTGACATACGTAAGATTAGACATGTCGCCCAAACGCGGCTTAATACGTCGACGAACGATGTAACTAGCTAATCGGGCCTGCCAACTGGGGTAAGTCATGTCGTGTAAATTTAATTTTTAACCTGCAAAGGAAAGTCGTATCACCGGAAACAGAGGGTAAACGAGGTATTTAAAAGGTATTGTGTCAGAAGCTACTGAGGAATTCATTTTTCCTGAAGCTTTCATAAGAAATCATGAATTGTTAGAGACAAATAAACGTTTCCAGCTGAATCGCTTAGTATTTAGGCAATGGCTGATACACAAAAAATGTGCGTTCAGATTCCCTGTTTGCATGGTGTTAATGGAGATGATTTTGTAATGACTACGAAGACCAAGCTTGTTTCGCTTTTTATGCTTATTACCCTATCCTGCTCATGCTCCGCAGTCGATGCAGGAGAGTCGAAGGTTGAGATACAAGCGGGACGTTGTTCTGCCATTTTTTTTATGCTTAATGAAACGCATAAAGAAAACGCGACATGGCAACCCGTATTTCAGGAATTTATTGGCGTGTTTGAAAATCTTTATGTCGCTGAAAAAAAAGAACGAACCGGACAAGGCACTTCGGAGGATGGCTTACAGCGAAGAACTGCGGTTCTGCAAGAATTTAAAGATACTTATTACAGCCGCGTCGCCATACTTAAAGAAGAAGTCGTTCTGTGCGGCGCTTGGGCTGAGGGCTACCGAGTCCAAGGTAAGGATTATGTTTACGTACCCATCATTCCAAAACTAATCCCCGCTGCAGTCAGAACTACCTATGAAGCTCACGCGGAGTCGGGTTGGAAAAAATGGATGTCACCCTGATTGCGAGACTGAGCAACACATCAGAGCAGGCGATGGCGCTGAAATTTCTGTTCAGGGTATTTAGTCTGCGCAAATTCAAAATATTCGGTAAGCTATTCCTATGTCAGACACATTATTCGATAAATACGGCGGAGTGCCAACGGTCACCTTAATCGTGCGCGATTTTTATAAACGTGTCATGAAACGCCCCAATTTGAGACGCTATTTTGACGGCATCTCCATGGAACATCTGGTCATGCACCAAATTGCTTTTGTTTCTATGGCAATGGGAAAAACGCCCGCTGATTATGTGGGTCGCAGTATGAGCCAAGCACATGCAGGAATGTCCATTACATCAGCATCGTTTGATCTTACGGCAGAACTGTTTCGCGATTCGCTAGTTAATGCAAACGTTCAACCTGAAGATATCGATATCATTATTGCCAAGGTCAATAGCCTGAAACAAGAAATCGTTGGTCGCTAGTCGTCGCACACCATCATACGTTTGCTCGGTTACCTCTCACAGGTGCACCTATCCAATGTATCTTACCCTCCGGTTCAGTCAAGTTTAGTTGGGCTGCCCACTTCATTTAGAATGCCTGTAGTGCGTTAGGTTTTTTACACTGAAAGGGGACGAGATGAAAACAATAAAACTAGTAGTCTGCGTGTTTGCATTAATGACTGGCTATGCCGCGCATGCCGAAGGGGTGGATTTTATTCAACCCAAAGATGGCGACACGGTTACCTCAACATTCACTGCCAAATTCTCAGTGGATGGCAAAAAACTTGCCAAATCAAACACTGAAACTCCGGGTACAGGGCATCATCACTTGCTTATTAATGCCGTTGACGTTCCTGAAAACCATACTATCCCCAGAAACGATCAATACAAACACTACGATAAAGGTCAGTCTGAAACCATCGTATTTCTACCGCCTGGCAAATTCAAATTGACCTTACAGTTTGGCGATGGCTCGCACCGTTCGTACGGCGAAAAATATCGTAAGTCGATAGAAATTACCGTAGTACCCGACAAGGAATGATGCATTGGTATGAGATCTAGCTAGCGATGAATCTGATCGTTCAGTCTGTCATCGGCTACCTTGGGTTACTGGGTATAGCCTGGCTACTCTGTAAAGACAAATCAACTATACAGTGGCGTACCGTGGTCAGCGGTGTGCTGCTGCAGTGGGTGCTTGCGTTACTGATACTTAAACTCCCTGCAGCGCAATCCGTGTTCGCCTCGATCAATCTGCTGATGCTGGCTATAGAGCAGGCTACGCGCGAAGGTACATCGCTCGTCTTTGGCTATCTGGGTGGCGCGGCGTCTCCTTATCCGGTCACTCCTGGTAGCTCGACATTTATATTGGCGTTTCAGGCACTTCCTATCGTGCTGGTTATGAGCGCCCTCTCTGCCCTGCTGTTTTACTGGCGCCTACTGCCCTGGTTGGTCGCTCGCATGAGCACTCTGCTTGAACGCGTGATGGGTGTAGGCGGTGCAGTGAGCCTGTCAACAGCAGCGAACGTGTTTCTGGGTATGGTTGAAGCACCTTTGGTGATCAAGCCCTATTTGGAGAAAGTCTCTCGCGGCGAAATGTTCGTTATCCTCACCGCGGGTATGGCAGGGGTAGCGGGCAGCGTTATGGGGCTGTACGCTGCCATTTTGGGCCCGCTGGTACCCAATGCTCTGGGTCACATACTCGCTGCGTCGTTTATCAGCGCACCCGCAGCTATCGTTTTTGCCAGCCTCATGATCCCTCATCAGGGTCCGAGCACGGGAAGCGAACTGACTATCACAGCACACGACCACAGTGCTATTTCAGCCGTGTATCGGGGCACTGCCGAAGGGCTGGAACTGCTACTCAACATCATCGCCTGTCTGATAGTGACCCTAGCGCTTTTAGCCATCATTAATCAGGTAGTTGCCTGGCTCCCGCATGACGCTGCAGTCTGGTCGCTGCAACGCCTGTTGGGACTGGTGTTGATGCCTGTCGCCTGGCTGGCTGGCATACCCTGGGCCGAGGCTGGAACTGCAGGCGCACTGCTAGGCACAAAAACCATACTTAATGAATTAATCGCCTACATAGATTTAGCCAGGCTTCCGCCGGAAAGTTTGTCTGCTCACAGCAGGCTCATCATGACCTATGCATTGTGTGGCTTTGCCAATATCGGCAGTCTGGGCATCATGATCGGTGGGCTCAGCGCCATGATTCCCAGCCGTCGGCAGGATGTGCTTGAACTGGCTCCCAAAACTCTGTTGTCGGGTACTTTGGCTACGCTATCTTGCGGCTCTGTAGTGGGGTTCATCGATCTGATGACTTGATCAGTCTGAATCCAAGCAAAACTCTGCACTCAACTTGCTACTACCGCTTCATAAAATCAGCCTCCATTCATGTGCTAAAAAAAATATCCAGTGTTTGTTTGAAACGCATGCGTTTGTATAGGCCATCTGCCACAGTCTAAAAATTACCGTCTTTATTTGCAGAGATTCCGGGTGAGAGTTGACGCAGGTCAATTTTTTTCCATCAAGCAAATGATAGAAGTATGTCGTGCGTATGGTCAGTGCTTTGTTGCATCTCTCTGATTCATTCGCTCTATCTACACCTATCACTTGAGACATTACTATGAATACTATCGCCGACCAGATTCCTGCTGTCGAACTTCACAAACTGGACGTCCCTGCCAAACTGCCCGTGTTCTGGTGCAGCCTGAACCACTTTCCGGAACAATTGCGCCTGGCACGAGAAGCCATCGATGATGTCCGCGCCATCCATCCAGACAGCACACCCTCGAATGTTCGAGCGGTCTATATGAGCCCCTGGAAAAGCCATTTGATCAGCCCGAAATTTAATCCGCTGATTGATACTGTAGCCGGTATTTCCAAACGTGTTTCACGCGAATTTTTGCGGGCAGATCTGCAAGCACTCAACATGGATTTAAAAGCAACCGACTGCTGGGGTGTGATTTACGAACATTCAGACCAGACCTTATTACATCATCACTTCCCGTCCGATTTAGTCGCCGTGGTTTACCTTGAAGCCAATGACAATTGCGCACCTATAGTGTTTGCCAATTCCATTGTGGTCAAACCAGTACCTGGCACCTTGGTAATTTTTCCGGGAATTCTTGAGCATCACGTTCCCGAGAATTACGATAAACGGGTAATCGTCGCCATCAACTATCAAAAATTCCCAAGCTTCTAAAACGTTCAGCTCGCAGTAAGAAAAAACCCCGCCAGGTCAAGCAACCTGGCGGGGTTTTCAGCGTTTGATATTTTTAATTATTTTTGTATGGTTTTCAGAAAATTTATGATGTGCATGATGTCATCATCTGAAATGGTTCCACCCCAGGTCGGCATACCCAACTCAGGGCGGCCTTTGGTAATTGTGGTTAATGCCACTTCCTGCCATTTGTCTGCGTAACGGATTTTCAACTTGCGCAAATCGCGTTCCTGCTGCGGACTCGCACCGTTTTGTCCATGGCAATGCGAGCAGCGGCTATTGAAATTTGATTTGGCATTATCAATTTCGCTGTCTGCAACTTTGCGCATATACGGGCCAAGATCAGTGAACTCTGCTTTAGCGTGTGAGAGTTTAACTTGCTCTTGCTTGGCAACAACTTTGGATTTTCCAGCTGGAGCAGTACCGCCAGCAACTTGGTTGGTGGTGTTTAACCAGGAAGCCTTAGCATCCAACATAACAGGCGTGGCTTGTGGAAAACCGTATTTCTGCTGAAGCTTTTTAATCTCAGGCTGCAATTCAGTCAGCGCCTGATTAATTTTTTCTTTCAACTCGGGTTTATTTTTGGATACCGCTACAGCGATCTGGCCGTTTAAGCCCTGACCTGCTACTGGCGTAATTTTCCAACGGTTGTTCATTGTCGACTGATTCTCGAACCCAGCGCTCGGGCCCCACAAGATGGCCAGCTCAACCTCACCTGAGGCGAGTGCGGCAAATACATCTTCCTGGGTACGAAAATTGCGCGGCTCATAGCCAGTTTCCGACGATAAGAGCACATGCGGAGGTGATCCGTGCATCACACCTACTCGCTTACCCTTGAGATCTTCCAATGCTTTCAATTCGAATGAGGCTGGCCCGACTATCGCGTAGCCAACATCAAGAAATGCATGTGTTTTTTCAGCGCCTCTGACTTTGTAATCAGCGGTTGCTGGCAAAGCAAAATAAGCATCGCAGCTGTCCATCGTATTACGGACAGCGCGACGCTGATTGTGTGTCAACCACCAAACGTATTCTATGGAGGTACCCAAGCGTTCGCCAACCATTTCGGCAAGTTCGATGTACAGACCTTTATCAGATCCTTCGGACTTACTGAACGGCATATTGTCAGGGTCTGAGCAAACCTTTAACGGGTCTGCTAACGCCATAGACATCGACAACATGCCAGCGAAAATCAACGCAGTCTTCAACGCAGATCTGCAAGGCGTGACAAACGACTTGGGCATTACATCAACTCCTGATTAGTTAAGTGCAAACACGAACAACGTGCCACCTTCAGGGCTGGCATTGACCATCTTCTCGCCAATCTCACCCAAGAACGCTGGGATCGACTGTGTACGACCTGAAACCACAGCAACGTACTGCTTGCCATCGATTACATAAGTCATAGGAGCAGCTGTGATACCGGAGCCGGTATTAAACTGCCACAGAACCTTGCCAGTCTTGCCGTCAAATGCACGGAACATACCTTGGATGTCACCAGCAAACACCAGACCTGATGCAGTAGTCATCGTGCCGCCGTTAAATGGCAGGGAGTTTTTTTGGAACCAGACTTCTTTTTGCTTTACTGGATCCCATGCTTTCAGACCACCACCATGACCACCAGGGCCCATCTTGCCGAGATCAAAGTTCACGGAGAGGTAGAACTGACCGCGCT
>CAYUDI010000029.1:13821-18318 GCA_964443585.1 uncultured Bifidobacterium sp. | reverse complement strand
ACGCCAATGACGATGGTGACGCAATAGCGATTTATTACAATGGCTACCGAGCAGGCACCGATATTATCGGGCCAAGCGATCCATCTGATGCGGGTATTGCGCCGACGATGGAGTTACGCTCAACATCCAATGCACGAGCATTAGGAATAGAAAAAATGGCGGAACGTTGCGTGCAAGGTCGCGCTGTCATGATAGACCTGCATGCGCACCTGGGTAATCAACGGGTGCATGTTGATTACTCTGTGCTCTCTGAAATTCTTAGCAAAGATGGCATCACCATAGAGTCCGGCGACATGGTATGCCTGCACACGGGGTTTGCTGATCTTTTATTGGGTATGAATCGTCAGCCAGATGAGCAATTACTCGCCAACAGTTGTGCGGTATTGGAAGGTCGTGATCACAAACTATTGGAATGGATTAGTGATTCCGGATTATCGGTGCTCATTGCCGATAACTATGCCGTGGAAGCGCACCCTGCGTCACATCACGACGGATCATGCGCCACCTTGCCTTTGCATGAGCATTGTCTGTTTAAGCTGGGCATACATCTGGGTGAGTTATGGCATTTAACACCCTTGGCGCAGTGGCTGCGCGCACATCAACGTTCGCGCTTTTTGCTCACGGCGCCGCCACTTCGATTACCGGGCGCGGTGGGCTCACCGGTTGCGCCCATCGCGACAGTTTAAAAAATTAAACGCGGTTCTTATTCACGAAGTCTGCCATACGCTGAATACCTTGCTTGATAGCGTCATCGGATGCGGCGTAGCTTAAGCGAATGTGCTGACCTTCACCCTCTACGCGCGGACCAAAATGTATATCGGCCAATACAGCCAAGCCTGCTTCGTTGAGCAGACGTTTGCGCAATTCTTCTGAATCTTTGCAGCCTGTGAGCTTGCATGCCTCGGTCACATTCGGCCACGCATAGAATGCACCGCCGGGGTTTTTGCAGGTCACACCGGGCACTTTGTTTAGCAAACCAACGATTAATTCACGACGCTGATGAAAAATATCGCGCATGCGATTAGCATCATCTTGCGGACCATTCAAGGCTTCTACACCTGCCCATTGTGTGATTTGCGATGCACAGGATTCGGTATTGGTAATCCAGGTAGTGAAAAATGGTGCCAGCTTTTTATTGGCTGCAAAGCCTAAACGCCAGCCTGTCATAGCCCAGGTTTTAGAACAACCATCAGAAATAATCGTACGCTCTTGCATACCGGGCAAAGATGCAATCGATACAAATTCACCTTCGTAAATCAAGCGGCCATAAATTTCATCAGCAAAAATCCAAATCTGCGGATGCTTGCGCAAAATCTCAGCAATCGCTTCCATATCTTTTTTTGGAATGATGCCGCCAGTAGGATTTTGCGGTGAATTCAGAATCAATAATTTAGTTTTAGGCGTGATTTTATCGGCTAATTCTTGTGGATCAAAACTAAAGTTACGCGATTCACGCAAATAAATTGGCACACCTACTGCACCGCTGGCTTTAATTTGTGATTCATAAATTGGAAAGCCTGGCACTGGATAAATGACTTCATCACCGGCGCCATAATCTGTGGTGGTAAGTATGGTGTAAGCGATGAATGGTTTAGCACCTGCAGCTACCACCACATCATCCGCATCGACTTTGATACCGCGAGTGCGAGTGAAATCATCAGCAACTGCCTGACGCAATTCAGCGATGCCCGCTGATGGCGTATAACCATGACGACCCTCGCGTATTGCCTTCACGCCAGCATCCTGAATATTCATAGGGGTATGAAAATCTGGCTGACCTATGCAAAATGAAATAACGTCGCGGCCTTCTCGTATAAGCTTGTTGACTTCTGCAAGAACAATAAAAGCGTTTTCTGTACCCAGGCCTTGTGCGCGCTGACTAACGTTTGCCATGAAGTCTCCGATGGAAATAAGGTGTCGTTGTATGTTTTATGGCGTTGACAAGCAGAGATAGTGCTAACGACCCTGAAGTCTCTCTGTAAAGTTCGCTATGCTACCAAGAGCTGTTTGAATGTACTACTGCCAATCAAGGTAATCTGCTGTACCTGATGATGGAAATGCGTAAAGCATTCACAAAGATTAACTTTTTAAAAACGACTTGACATTCTAAGCTGCAAAGTCACCCCATTTACTAGGAAAGGACAGTCCCATGCGTTTTTATTTCTGCGCCCAAATAGCCTTGACATCCCTAAGTGTTTTATTCTCCACTGCCCATGCGCAAGAGCTGATAGTGCGTATAGGTCATGCAGGCCCGCTCACGGGCAACATAGCTCATTTAGGCAAAGATACAGAAAACGGCGTGCGTATGGCGATCGACGAGGCGAATGCCAAAGGTGTCAGCATAGGCGGCAAGAAAACTAAATTTGTGATGGTGTCTGAAGACGATGCGGCCGAACCGCGTCAGGCGACCTTGGTCGCACAAAAACTGGTGGATGGAAAAATCCAGGGCTTGATAGGCCACGTAAACTCAGGCACCACCATACCGGCCTCAAAAATTTATCATGACGCGGGCGTACCTCAGATCTCGCCTTCTGCAACCAATCCCAAATACACGCTGCAGGGTTACCAGAATGCATTTCGCGTGGTTGCAAATGATGCTCAACTCGGCAGTGTGATGGGGCGCTACGCCGCGCAAACACTCAAGCTAAAAAACGTCGCGGTAGTTGATGATCGCTCAGCGTATGGCCAGGGTCTGGCGGATGAGTTTTTAAAATCTGCCAAAGCAAATGGTATCAACATAGTCAGTCGTCAGTTCACCACAGATAAGTCCACCGATTTTAGTGCCATCCTCACCGCCATCAAGGCTAAGCAGCCCGATGCGATTTTCTTTGGTGGTATTGATGCCGTGGGAGGCCCTATGCTGCGCCAAATGAAACAGCTGGGTATCTCAGCAAAATTTATGGGCGGTGATGGTGTCTGCTCTGAACAAATGCCTGTGCTGGCTGGTGAAGGTCTGATCGATGATGTGGTCTTGTGTTCAGAGCCTGGTGGCATAGAAGATGCGCAGAAAAAAGTAATGGACGATTTTCGTAGCGCCTATCGTAAAAAATATAATGGTAATGTGCAAATCTATGCGCCGTATGCGTATGACGCTACGATGCTCATGATCGCCGCTATGCAAAAAGCAGGATCTGCTGAGCCAGCAAAGTATCTACCGGTGATGGCTTCATCAACCTATCAGGGCATCACTGGCTTGATAGCCTTTGATACGAAAGGCGATATTAAAAATAGCGCTTTAACACTCTACACTTTCAGAAACAAGCAACGCGTACAACTGGCTGTGGTGAGATAATTTCACATACCTGACAATGGCGTAAAATTTCGCAATGCTTGTCGGTTAAATACATAGATCATCAAGCGTACGAACATACTTAGCGCTACTGCCATAAACACCAATATCAACGCCACGGCCGCCATCTGGGACGTGTCGTTGATATCTATCGCATTAATCAGTAAAAATCCCAATCCTCGTTGAGCACCAAACATCTCACCGATGATTACTCCCAAAAGCGTGAGCGAAGAACCCAAACTTAATCCTGAAACTATGCCGGCCGACATCGCAGGCATCATAACGCGGCGTATCGTGGTTGTGTAATCCAAACCCAAGGTGCGCGCAGTCTTCAGATAATGCACCGGTATCTCGCGTGCTGCCCCCAGAGTAAACAGCATGATGGGCAGTACACCATGGATAAAACCAAATGCAATTTTGGATGATTGTCCCAGGCCGCAAAGTAACAACACCATGGGATACAGCGTTACTTTGGGAAGAGTCGACACAGCGACAAAGAGAGGCTCAAAAATTAATCCACTGGCGCGATGTAAGCCAAGTATCAAACCCAGTGACAAACCAATCAGGCTGGCAAGCAGCAGACCTACTACCCAAGACGAGAAACTAAACGCCAGATGCGGCAAGATGCTCCCTGTGCTAATGAGCATAGCTAATCTTTGCGAACTCATAGCAGGTGAGGCGACCGCATCGGTACCGTACCACTGGCTTAAAAAATGCCATACGCCCAACAAGAAAAAAATAGCCACTGCTCTGTCAGCATAGGTTCGCATTAGAGGCTGCCCAAAGTAGCACGGTGAGCTAACACGCGGCGCTCAATTTGTATCAACACCCACTGCACAGATACAGAGGCCAGCATCACCAATACCATTAGCGCATACATAGTTCGCGTATCAAAATCATTGTAGGCATAGGAAATAGCATGACCCAGGCCGTTCGGCGAGAGAATAAACTCTGCCATGATGACCCCTATAAATGCATAAGTCGCTGCCAGTTTAAAACCTGTCATAAGTGACGGTAATGCCGCTGGTAGCTGCACGCGCCATAAAAAAGAAAATTTTTGTACGCCCATGGCGCGTGCTGATTTAGTCAAGACCATGGGTATACTTTGCAAACCATTCAGCGTTTTCAATGCCATGGCAGCAAATGACATCAACACACCAATAGCAATCACTGGACGCTGATGCAAACCCATAAAGGCAATTAGCATA
>CAYUDI010000029.1:0-13811 GCA_964443585.1 uncultured Bifidobacterium sp. | reverse complement strand
GGTATGGAATACCAGGAAGCTAGCAGAGGATAGAAAATCTCCCGTAAACGCTCCGATCGATACATCACCCAACCAAGTAACATGCCAACAAATACCGCCAACATGAGTGCTTTAAATGCCGCACCAAATGTAATGGTTATATCTTTCAGCATGGAATCTGAATGAAGTAATTTCCATAGCGTCGTTAGCATGACCGAAGGTGAAACGATCACTTGTGGCTGCACCCAGCCCATACGGCATATCCACTCCAAAAACAGTACTAAAGCGGCTACGAGCAGCAGACGAATGACATCGTACGAAAGATTCCTCAGCCTGTTCATGCTTGCGTGCGCATGGCAGTAATCGCTTCTTCGCGCAGTACCGACCACAACGTATTGATGTGTCCAGAAAAATCAGGATGGGTAGTGACATCTGCACCGCGATCAGGTGACCATCCCGTAATTAGTTCATGCCTAAACATACCTGGGCGCGCGCTCATGACCAGTACACGATCCGACAACATGACTGCTTCTTCCAGGCTGTGAGTAATTAATAAAACCGACGCCCCGCTTTGCCGCCATAACTGAAGTAACTCTTCACCCATCAATAATCGCGTTTGCGGATCTAACGCTGCGAAAGGTTCATCAAGTAATAATAATTGCGGTCGCATAACCAAGGTACGCGCCATGGACACACGCTGCCGCATACCGCCAGAGAGTTGTGAGGGATAGTGATGAGCAAATTCTGTCAACCCTACCAGCAACAGCGCCTCTTCTACGCGCAGTCGAATTTTTTCGGCAGAAAAAGATTCGCGACCATAACGCAATCCAAAAGCGATATTGTCCGAAACTGTCAACCAGGGAAAACTCGCATCCTGCTGAAACACCATGCCAACGTCAGCAGGCACCTGATCGCGAACGACCTGACCATCTAGGCTTACATCGCCACTAGTAGGCTGCAACAGACCCGATACACACTCGAGCAAACTGGATTTACCGCATCCTGAAGGGCCGACGATAGATACAAATTCACCCGGCGCTACAGTGAAACTCACCGGTCCAAATGCATGCGTATCGGCTTGATCAGCGCCGCTGTATACCAGCCGTAGTTGATTAACAACCAGTTTCCCAGCCATTATTGTTTTAAAAAACTACGGTCTATGAGTTTGGACCAATTAGGTGGACTGTCGATTGCACCAGTGAGTTTAAGTCCCTCGGCCATGGCATTCATACTATCCAAGTCGAGTTCGCCTGCGCTCCAGTACTTCGCTTTGGCTAATGACAGCATCGCTTCTTCCATGATGACGGGATCAAACGAATACGCTTTAGCGACTATGAGCGCAGCTTCTTTGGGATTTTGATAAATGAATTCCACACCACGCCGGCGTCCCTCGATGATGGCTTTTACTTTTTGAGGATTAGCTTTTGCAAATTCAGAGGTAGTTACACCCACCGTTTGCGTTAAATTATTTTGAGCCAGCACATCACGCGCAAAAAACAAAACACGAAATTTAGATTTGTTTTGTGTATACACTGGCTCGCCTAAATACGCTGCATCTATCGCCTTTTGCTGTAGTGCTGTCATCTGCGCCCCCACACTGCCTACGGCAATTCGCTCTACACCCGTAATTTTTTGATGGTTAAGCACCAGCGTTGTAACCATGTCCGTTACGCTCTTGGGCGTGGTGTAACCTAGCTTTTTACCTTTGAGATCGGCAATGGTTTTTATCGGTGAATCAGGTAACGTCACCCACACCAAATCGGATAGATTTTGTACGCCGCCACACACGATGCGCACATCTAATCCTTCTCGCTCTGCCGCAATCGCCGCACTGAGCGCAACCTCGCCAAAAGGTAAGCCACCCAAAATCATATTGCGAACTGTGGTGCCGCCACCTTTGGAACTATAAATACCGCTGATATCGATACCGGCCTGACGGAAATAGCCTCGCTCCATGGCAACTGCATAGGGTGCTCCGTATAGCAGCACCCCCCAATGGGTAACGGAGATTTGATCTGCAAACGTTGGACCTGAAAGTAATGCCAGACACAAGGCTAGGCCGTGAAAGCGTTTCATTAAATAAGTAAACATCACGGCCTCCTTGCTAAGAACTTAATTAATAAATTTATTAATTAAGTATGAAATTAACTATCATTTAGCTTAGTCTAAATTTTATCTGCTGTTAATCTAAATTAAACCACGTATTAATTTAATTTTAACCAGGAAGGTAGGCTGCTAATTCACGCTCCAGCCCTTTGGGATCGCTGGCTAAAGCGCCATTAATCCATCCGGTCATATCGCCCACGTACACATCTTCTTCGCCACTGGCCAGACCCGCCAATATCGCTTGCGCCACCTCGGCCGGTGAATTCTTTGGGCCATCGTAGCCTTTGGCCATATCGGTATCTACGGCACCTGTCATCACAGACTGAACGAACGTATGTTGAGCAGCCAGCTCAGCACGCACGCTTTCGGTCATGCGCAGATTAGCGGCTTTGGATGCGCTGTACGAGCCATACGCTGGAATAGTGGCTTTGGCGACGATGGAAATCACATTCACCAGCGCACCGCCACCGTGGGCTTTAAGCACTGGTGCAAAAGCGCGGCACATAGCCAGCGTACCAAAATAATTCGTTTCCATTTCGGCACGTGCTGCTTTGAGCGAGTCGGCTGCTATGCAACCTGACGCATGATTTGAGCCTGCGTTGTTAATGACTAAAGTCACATCACCGCAATGGGCAACCGCAGCAGCAACCTGAGACTCATTGGTGATATCTAAGCTAATCGCCACTACTTTGCCACCACTGCTGGCCACCAAATCGTTTACGCCAGCTGTATCTCGCGCTGCAGCATAAACTTTGCTAGCCCCTGCTGCGATCAGCGCTTGAACAATAGCGCGCCCAACACCACGATTCGTTCCGGTAACCAGCGCAACTGTATTTTTGATCTCCATTGCTTTTCCTTTTATTGTCTTATTGTTTAGATAGGATAGTCTTGCACGCCTATGCTACCGTAATGGGCTTTCGTAAACACAAAATCCCGTGCACAACCTACTTTGAAATATCTGAACCATCTATTCCAAGCAAGGACGAACCAGTGAAAAATTCAGCCTCCACCTCAGTAAAAACGCGCAACATAAAAATTGAAGCTAGCGATGGCAGCGGAAAGTTCAGCGCCTACTTAGCCAAACCCGCTTCGGGTAAAGGCCCTGGCCTGGTCATTGCGCAAGAAATTTTCGGCGTCAATGCCAATATGCGCGAGATTGCTAACTACTACGCTGAAGAAGGCTATGTTGTTTTAGTTCCGGATTTATTCTGGCGTCAGAAGCCCGGCGTAGAACTCGGCTACACACCTGAAGACTGGCAACAAGCGTTTACGTATTTTCAAGGCTTTGATCAAGATCTGGGCGTGGACGATATACAAGATGCCATCACAACATTGCGCGACATGCCCGGCGTGAGTGGTGATGTCGGAGTACTTGGGTTTTGTTTGGGCGGCAAACTGGCGTATCTGGCAGCCTGCCGCACCGATGTGGATGTCGCTATCGGTTATTACGGCGTAGGTATAGAAGATGCGCTAGACGAAGCCGATGAAATTGAATGTCGTGTTGTTTTGCACATTGCTGGCTTAGACAAATACTGCCCTGAAAAAGCCCAAGAAAAAATCAAAAAGCGTTTAGGCAAACGCGAGGGGTTTGATATTTATATTTACCCTGACGCTGACCATGCATTTGCACGTCCGAATGGTGAGCACTTTCACAAAGCATCGGCCTTAATGGCGCATCAGCGCAGCGTGGCTGCATTGCGTGAAGAAATTGGCCCACATTTTGATCTGTCGGCATTGTGGGATAAACACTGCGAATATGAATTCGGCACACGCGATGTCGATGCCACCATGAGTACGATGGTCGCCGAGCCGTATGTAAACCATATTCCTACCATGACCGGTGGCGTTGGCTATGAACAGCTGCATCGTTTTTACAAACATCACTTTGTTAATAGCAATCCACCTGATACATCCTTAATCCCTATTTCGCGCACAGTAGGTGCAACCCAGGTGGTTGATGAAATGCTGTTTTGTTTTACACATACCTGCGAAATACCGTGGATGCTGCCGGGTGTTCCGCCTACCGGCAAACGTGTAGAAATCCCCCTACTGGCTGTTATTAAATTCCGCGGTGACAAGCTGTATCACGAACATATTTATTGGGATCAGGCCAGCGTGCTGGTGCAAATCGGTAAGCTCGACCCCAAAGGATTACCTGTCGCAGGTATTGAGACCGGCAAAAAATTACTCGATGAATCGTTACCATCGAATACGCTGATGGCAGCCTGGAAGGATTCAGAAGGCAAGTAAACTGACTTACTAAAATTGCGCTTATCGTCAGTCAGACGATGATTAGAATTAACTTCCCAAACTGAGACGTTTTAAAAAATGATCATAGAAACACTGCAAAACCCTCGCCCTGCGATCTATCCCGACAACCCGGGTTTTGGCCGCTTGTATACCAACCGTATGTTTACGCAACACTACACTCATGAGCAAGGTTGGCACGATGCACGCATAGGCGCGTTTGGCCCTCTGCCCATGCATCCGGTGGCTCAAGTTTTACACATAGGCTTGGCTATATTTGAAGGCACCAAGGCGTACAGACGTCCGGATGGAGACATCAATCTGTTTCGTGTAGACAGAAATATGGCGCGCTTGAATCGATCCGCGGTGCGGTTAGGCATGCCAGAGATCGATCCTGCTACGCACATTGATTACATAGAATCTCTAGTCAAACTTGAGCATGAATGGGTACCGCATCTGCCTAACTGCACGCTCTACATACGGCCTGTGGTTATTAGCACCGAAGAGACGCTGGAAGTACGTATAGGTAAAAAATTCTTACACTATATTTTTCTTAGTCCGGTGGGCCCGTATTTTGCGAATGGTTTTAATCCAGTGGCTGTCCATATTTCGCATGACTATGTACGTGCAGTCAAAGGTGGCACGGGCGAAGCAAAAACTACCGGAAATTATGCGGGTACCGTCTCTGTAGCGGAGCAAGTCAGGCCGCAAGGTTATCAGCAAGTATTGTGGTTAGATGCGATAGAGCGTCGTTACATCGAAGAAGTTGGCGCCATGAATATTATGTTTGTGCGTGATGGCAAACACATTATTACCCCCGCTCTGTCAGGCAGCATCTTGCATGGCGTAACTCGCGAATCAGTGATACAGCTCGCACCTGATCTGGGTTACACCATGAGTGAAGAACGCCTGGATGTCGATGAGATTTTGGCCGACATAGAAAAAGGTCGCATCACCGAGGCCTTTGGTGTGGGCACTGCTGCGGTGGTTTCACCCGTGGGCAAGTTTGGCTATAAGGGCAAGGAATATCGCATCAATGATGAAAAAGCCGGACCGGTTGCAACGCATTTATACACGGCGCTAACCGACATACAGTATGGCCGTGCACCCGACCCGTATGGCTGGATACGTACACTGAAAGTTAATTGATACAGCGTAGCTGACTCTATCCCCTGTTTTGGAGAACAACGTAATGACGCATGAAACTCTGAGCTGCGATTTGTCTGAACATATTTTGACGGTCACTCTAAACCGACCAGACAAACTCAATGCATTTACCGTCACCATGGCGAATGAATTAATTTCGGTTTTTAATGATGCCAGCGAAAATGATGATGTGCGTGTCATTATCGTCACCGGTGCCGGACGGGCGTTTTGTGCTGGTATGGATCTGGCAGTCAGCGGCAATGTATTCGGGTTGGATGAGACTCAGCATCCCACCATGAAAGACATGAATGAACGACTGGATGACCCTGCAATCGTTAAAGGTGTGCGAGATACCGGTGGCCGAGTCACACTCGCGATTTTCAATTGTAAAAAACCCGTTATAGGTGCCATCAATGGTGCTGCCGTGGGTGTCGGTGTCACTATGCAATTGGCGATGGACATACGCTTAGCCTCTGAACACGCCAAGTTTGGGTTCGTATTTGGCAAAATCGGCATAGTTCCCGAAGCCTGCTCTACCTGGTTTTTGCCACGTATAGTCGGTGTCGCAAAAGCGCTGGAGTGGATACACACCGCCGAAATTTTTTCTGCTGATGAGGCCCATAAACACGGCTTGGTGAAAGAGGTTGTGCCCGCAGATCAATTGTTAACGCGCGCACGCGAGCTGGCTCGCATGATCGCTACTGAACGCTCACCTGTGTCAACCGCTATGGCGCGTCAGATGATTTACCGAAATAGCGCCTTTAGTCATCCGGAAGAAGCGCACAAGGTGGAATCACTCGCCATGTTCTACGCCAGCATTACCGATGGCAAAGAAGGTGTGACGGCATTTACTGAAAAGCGCAAACCGAACTTCACCTCCAAGCCCTCCGAAATGCCCGATTTTTATCCGTGGTGGTAAGTGACATATCCCTTATACTCAAACCCACTTGGTCGTTCGCGCGGAGAGTTCGACCAGAGATAACTCTGCTGCGCCACAGCATAATTTCGCCTACGCGAATTTTATGAGCACAGCTTAGGCGAGTACGGATTGCGCTAAGAACAGGAGACAACCATGAGCATCAAAAATAAAAACGCACCACAACAACCCCAACGACGCAAACTGATACAAGGTGCAACGGCTGTCGCCGGTATGGCCAGCCTTGGCTTTCCTTATATCTCGCTGGCACAAAACAAACCCATACGCGTAGGTATGCCAACCATATTGTCGGGTCGAGTAGCCATGTTGGGACAGGCATCGACTAATGCGGCGTTAATGGAAATAGAAAAATTCAATGCCGCCGGTGGTTTGGGTGGCCGTAAAATTGAACTCGTCATTCGTGACTCCAAAGGACAGCCACAAGAAGCCGCTCGCGTAGCCCGCGAACTGGTCACCGCTGAAGGCTGCGAAATTATTTATGACGGCGAAGCCTCATCGGGCGCATTTGCTGTGCACGAAGTCGCGCGTGATTTGGGTGTGCTCGTTATACATACCTGCTCTGAAACTTCAGCGTTGACAGCCGATCCTAAATTACGTACACCGCTAGCATTTCGCTGCGCACGTCAAGGAATACATGATGCGGTGATTGGTGGCGCCTATGCTGCAAAAATTGCGAAAGAAAAAAATCTGCGGCGCTGGATGACATGCTCACCCGATTACGCCTACGGACGCGACACCACGGCTGAATTTATTGATCACCTCAAATTATTCAATAAAGATGTTGAAATCGTGGGTGATGTCTGGCCAAAATTATTCCAAGCTGATTACAGCGAAAACATTACACGTCTGCTGCAAGGCAACCCCCAAGCAGTGTACTCGTGCTTATGGGGAGGTGATCTGACCTCGTTCATCGATCAATCCAGTATCTATGCTTTGTTTAAAGAAAAGCAGTTCTTTGGCGTGAACATGGCCGACTACGCTGTGCTGCATAACGTGAAATCTGTGCCGTTGGGTCTGCATTCAGGTAATCGTTATTTGAAGAGCTTCCCCAGCAATTCCGGCAATAGCGCCTGGTCAGATGCCTATCAAGCAAAGTATCGCGATTTACCGCTGAACTGGGCTTGGCAAAACGCTGCAGGCATACAGTTTCTTACAGCGGCCATGAAAAAAGCCAAGAGCGCAGAAGGCAGCAAAATTGCTGCTGCACTGACAGGCCTGACTATCGATTCCCCGTTTGGTGCCAATGGCAAACTGACCATGCGTGCAGACGATCACACCCTGGTGGACTACGCACTGGGCTGGGGTGAACTGTCAGGTAAAGAACCCTTCATGGCCAATCCAGTTCCAGGCAACTGGAAACAGATCACCGAACTCGAAGCGGAGTGGAAAAAACGTAAAGGCTTTGCATAAGTCTTCACTACTGTCCCGCCTGATCCGGCGGGACAGTCACATCGCGTGGGGTTAATCCTCACTGTTTCGTACTTCAGGAGCACTGATTGAATCCCTCTGCTTTGCTTGATTGCCTGAGTTCGATGTCATGCATCGTGACTCAACTCTCCACCGGCTTAATCGTTGGCTCGCTACTTTTTTTAGTCGCTGCTGGCTTAACGCTCATTTTTGGCGTCTTGGGCATCGTAAATTTTGCGCATGGCTCGTTTTACATGCTGGGCGCGTATGTCGCTTTAACTGCCTACCGCGTCACGGGTAGTTTTGCATTATCGATAGTGGCTGCAGGTATAGGCGTTGGTTTATTCGGATTACTATTCGAGCGCTTTTTTATGCGCCGTGTTTATAACGCCGATGTGCTGATGCAGTTACTGGTTTGTTACGCGCTTGTGCTGATGATGGACGACATAGTAAAAATCGTCTGGGGTGCAGAGTTCCAATCCATGGGCATGCCCGATGAATTTCAGGCGCCACCACTATTTATCCTGGGTGGTGTTGTTCCGGTGTTTTATGTGTATCTGATTGCTGCTGCCGCACTAATAGCCTTGGTACTGTGGGTGATACTGAATCACACACGTATGGGCAAGATTGTTCGTGCTGCTGCTCAAAACCCCACCATGACATCCGCACTGGGCCTTAACACCGGGTTGATTTATGCCGGTGTATTTGCGTTTGGTGGTGCACTCGCGGGTATGGCTGGTGGCTTAGCAGCACCCGTGCGATCCATGTCGCCGGGCATGGGGTTTTCCATACTGATTGAATCCTTCATCGTTACTGTCATCGGAGGCATGGGATCTGTCAGTGGCGCTTTGGTTGGCGCGTTAATGATCGGTTTGATACGCGCCTTCGGTACCATAGGTTTTCCACTGTTTGTAGAAGGTCTGATGTTCATTGCCATGGCATTGATACTGATACTGCGTCCCAATGGATTGCTCGGTAAGGAAACGCGCGCATGAAACAGTCCTCTACTTTTCGCTCGGATTTTTTGTGGGCCTTGCTGGCATTAGCCTTGCTGGTGCTTCTGCCTACCGTCAGCTCTTCGCGCGTATTACTCGATTACGTGATTCGCTTAGCTGCGATGGGTATCTTCGCTACCTCACTTAATATTTTGGTGGGCTATGGCGGTCTGGTGTCGTTTGGTCATGCGATGTTTTTTGGTGGTGGTGCGTATGCCTTTGCATTAATGATGCAGAGAACATCGGTTTCTATTCCACTTGCCATGCTGGTGGCTATCGTATTTTGCGCACTGTTGGGACTCGTCGTTGGTGCCATCTGCGTTCGTCTGAAAGAAATTTATTTTTCCTTTCTTACGCTTGCTTTTCAAATGCTGCTGCACAGTGTGATCCTGACCTGGACATCGCTCACAGGCGGTGATCAGGGACTGATGGGCGGTATTCCTCGCACACCTTTTTGGGGTATTCACCTGGCAGAACACACACAGTTTTATTGGTTTGCCTGCGTAATGGCTGTCGCTTGTCTTTTACTCATACGCACCGTGCTGCAATCACCCTTTGGCTACACCTTACGCATGGTGCGCGACAGCGCCGAACGCGCGCGCTATCTGGGTATCGATGTATGGCGCGTCAAACTCTATGCCTTCGTGCTTGCTTCATCGCTGGCGGGTGCAGGCGGCATTATCATGGCGCTGTTCGTCTCTGGCGCATTCCCTGACTTCGGTTACTGGACTATGTCGGGTGAAGCGATCTTTATGATCATGATGGGCGGTTTAAATATATTTATAGGGCCAGTCGTAGGCGCTGCATTACTGCTGTTATTTAATGACGTGATTACACGAACCACTGAATTTCATGGCTTGGCACTGGGTATTGTGGTGCTGCTGTTTGCTTTGGGCTTTAAACGTGGCATCACCGATTTTGTACAACAACTGATACACACCATTAAAAATAAGAGAGACGTGCAATGAGTAAAAAAATGGTAACCGTCGTCACGGGCGGCGCAAGCGGTATAGGTGCTGCATGCGTGCAGCATCATGTAAAGCGTGGCGATGATGTCATTGTTCTGGATCTTCCAGGTACCTGGTCGGATACAAAAACTAAAGAGACGGGTGTTAAGGCTTTCTATCCCTGCGATGTACTCATAGACGAAACCATACATGAGGCTGCCAAGCTCATAGAAAAGAATCATGGCGCAGTGACCGGACTGATTAACAGCGCAGGTATCTTGCAGCGCAAGCTGCCACCTGAGCAATTGACCATGGCCGAGTGGGACAAAGTCACCGATGTCGATCAACGCGGAACCTATTTATGCTGCGTGGTATTTGGTTCACGCATGGCTGAATTAGGGCATGGTGCAATAGTTAATATCGCTTCCATTACTGGTTCGCGCTCTATACCTCTGCACGCCTATGCACCTGCGAAAGCTGCCGTTATTTCTATGACGATGTGCTTAGCCGCTGAATGGGGACGATCCGGTGTGCGCGTTAATGCAGTGGCACCCGGCTACACACTGACTGAGGCGCTGCAAGCTGCTATCGATCGCGGTGATCGCAATCCTGCTGATCTGTCTGAACAATCCGCCATGGGCCGATTAGTTATGCCTGATGAAGTCGCTGATGGTGTGGGTTTTCTTTTATCCGATGCAGCACGCGCAATTACGGGCGTGACCTTGCCGATCGATGTGGGTTGGCTGTGTGGCACAACCTGGGCAACCTATGGTGGCGTTCCACCGGCACGCCCACTCAAGCCCTAAGTATCAATACATAGCAAAGCTACGCATGCTAAAAATCGAACATCTTTGTAAATCGTTTGGTGGTGTGGTTGCCACCTCCGATGTCTCTATCGATTTCCCTACCGGCTCTTTGTCAGCCGTCATCGGACCCAATGGAGCGGGCAAGACGACTTTCTTCAATTTGATTTCAGGTGGCTTGCAACCCAACTCAGGGCGCATACTACTCGAAGGTGAAGATATTGTAGGCCTGCCTAGCAGCGAAATCGTACGCAAAGGTATAGGCCGTGCATTTCAAGTGGCCAAACTTTTTAAATCACTCACGGTTGAAGAATCCTTACGCGGTGCATTGCAATCGCCTCTGGGACGCTCTTTGCAAATGCATGGTCGTTTTCCAACAGCGGATACACGCGACCGTGCACACGAAGTCATGCAGCAATTAGGTTTAGAAAAAAAAGCCGATATCGTGAGTGGCAATTTATCGCACGGCGATCAAAAGCTGCTTGATATTGCGTTAGCCCTCGTACTCAATCCCAAAGTACTGCTGCTGGATGAGCCTGTTGCCGGTATGGGGCCAGAAGAGCGCACGCAGATGATCGATACCGTCTATGCGCTGTGGAAAAAAGGTGGATTGACCGTGGTGCTAATCGAGCATGATATGGAAATCGTGTTTCGTATATCGCAGCATATCCATGTGCTCTCGTATGGCAAGTTACTTGCGCAAGGCAACCCCGAACAAATTCGTAACAACCCCGCCGTGATTGAAGCCTATCTGGGCACACCCAAGGAGGCACGTGCATGACAACCATGCTGTCAGTCACAGATCTTGATGTGCACTATGGCACTAGCCAGGTCTTGTTTAAATTAAAGCTGCATGTAAAAAAAGGGGAGACGCTGGCTCTCTTGGGCCGCAATGGCGCAGGCAAGAGCACGACCATGAAAGCGATTGCCGGAGTCATACCCGCTAGTCGTGGTCATGTAGAACTCGAAGGTAATCTAATTACCGGACTGCCCTCGCACACCATTGCGCGTAAAGGTATAGGTTTCGTACCCGAGGACAGGCAAATTTTTACTGACCTGTCTGTGGAAGATAATTTATTAATCGCTACTAAGCGCGGTGCACATGGTCAACAGGATTGGTCTTTGGAGCGCGTGTACGACACGCTGCCGCTACTAAAACCGTTGCGCGAACGTTTGGGTGGACAGTTATCTGGTGGTGAGCAGCAAATGCTCACCATCGGTCGTTCATTGATGGGTAATCCAGATTTACTGTTACTTGATGAACCCAGCGAAGGTCTGGCACCTATCATGGTGCAAAAGATAGGTGAACTGGTTGACGACTTGCGCAAGCTAGGCACCACGATCGTACTGGCCGAGCAAAATTTACATTTCTGTTTAGGCTTGGCGGATCGCGCGGTGGTAATCGATAAAGGCTCGGATGTTTTCGAAGGCAGTATTGCTGATCTTGAAGCCAATGCTGATATCAAACAACGATATCTCTCCGTTTAATTAAAAAGTTAAAAAATTATGGCTCTGTCACTTCCCAAAGCATTTGATATGCAAGGTCAGCGCGTGCTGATTACTGGTGCAGCGGGCGGTATAGGATCAGAGACCGCTAAACTCTGCAGTGAACTTGGTGCGATCACCATACTGACAGATATCGCAAGCGTGACGAAAAAATTAGAGGTCTTAGCTTCATCATTAAACAATGTAGAAGCGATTCATGCGCTAGACATTACAGATCGCAAAGCCGTTGAATCTATCGTTGCACAGCATGCACCAATTACCGCATTAATTGATACAGCAGCGATTTGTCCGTTTGATGAAGACTGGATGGCACCGGATTGGAATGAACTATCGTTTCATCGCGTGATGGAAGTGAACATACTCGGACCGATTAATTTAGTGCGTGCTGTAATGCCGGGCATGATAGAACGTAAGAACGGCAGCATAGCGCTGTGTGGATCGATCGCTGGATGGATGGGTGGTTTATTAGCTGCGCCTCACTATGCAGCATCCAAAGGCGGCGTGCATGCACTGGTACGCTGGTTTTCGCAACGCGCTACACCGCATGGTGTGCGTGTCAATGGAGTGGCCCCCGGCCCGATAGCTACCGGCATGACCGATGGTCAGCCCTACCCCACAGAAAAATACCCTATGCAACGCATGGGGCAGCCCGATGAAATAGCCAATGCGCTGGTATTTTTATGCTCACCTGCAGCCTCCTTCATGGCAGGCAGCATCATGGATGTGAATGGCGGCATACTACTACGTTAATGCAGTGATTAACTCAATGTCCGCGTGAAACCACGATAACCATCCTTGGTAACCTCGGCCACTATTTTTTGGTAATTCGCAAAACCACCGGCATACGGCATAAACACACGCGGCTTGCCGGGCACGTTGGCACCGAGATACCAGGAATGGGTAGCGCTAGGCAGCAAGGTGGAGTTCGCTGCATGATTGACTTCCAGCACCCAATCATCGGCTGCTTTTTCCTGTGCTTCTATGCGCTGTACACCTTGTTCACGCATATCCTTTATGCAGTTGGTAATCCAATCGACATGATGCTCAATCGCTGGCGGCATATTACATAGTACTGAGGGACTGCCTGGCCCGGTAACGGTAAACATATTGGGGAAACCCGGTACTTGCAAGCCCAGATAATTACGCGGTCCGGCATACCAGGCATCTTTTAGCGCCAGACCATCGCGGCCTTGTATATCAATACGTAATAAAGAACCTGTCATCGCATCAAAGCCGGTAGCAAAGACGATGATGTCTAATGGGTAGTCATGATTTTTAGTCTTGATACCCTGGACTGTGATTTTTTCTATCGGTGTTTCGCGTATGTTGACCAGGCTGACATGATCCTGGTTATAGGTTTCAAAATACTGCGTATCTACTGGCGGGCGTTTGGCGGCGAAGGGATGATCAATATCACCGAGTAGCTGGGCGGTTACTGGATTTTTTACTATCTCGCTAATTTTTTTACGTATGAAATCAGCGACAATTTTATTTGCTTTTTCATCGATCAAGGTATCGCGAAAGGATGCACGAAACTCTAAGCCACCCTTCTTCCATCCTGCTTCCAAAATCTTTTCACGTTCTTCATCGCTGACATCAAACACGGACCGATCCGTAATATAGAACGGATGAGCATTGGTATTTGAGTTCATGATGTGGCGTATGCCATCGGCATTCGATTTGGCGTACTGCTTGAATTCGTCAGTCAACGGTGCATTACGCGCCGGTATGCTGTAGT
>CAYUDI010000028.1:16346-18581 GCA_964443585.1 uncultured Bifidobacterium sp. | reverse complement strand
ACAGACTAACGCATGCATGACTAGATCACACCAGCCTATGCACGTTTGCGACTACGTTGGCATGCTTAAGCTTCGCGCCAACGTAGATATCGCGCCTAAATACTAGCAAATTAAAAAATACAACTGGAGACTCTCATGACCGACGCTGTCATCGTATCGACTGCCCGCACGCCACTGACCAAATCCTGGAAAGGCGCATTCAACATGACCCACGGTGCTACCTTGGGCGGACATGCCTTGCAAGCGGCTATCTCGCGCGCTGGAATAGAAGCGGCACAGGTAGAAGACGTCATCATGGGCTGCGCCAATCCTGAGGGAGCTACTGGCTTTAACATCGCCCGCCAAGTTGCCTTGCGCGGTGGCTGCCCAGTCACGACATCGGGCATGACGATTAATCGTTTTTGCTCTTCCGGACTTCAAACGATTGCTACGGCAGCACAACGCATTATTGCAGGCGAAGGCGATATTTATGCCGCAGGCGGCGTTGAATCTATCTCTTGCGTGCAAAATGAGATGAACATGCACATGGTCAATGACGCATGGCTGCATCAACACAAACCAGAAATTTATTGGCCCATGCTGCAAACCGCTGAGACGGTGGCCAAGCGCTATAACATCGCCCGCGAACGTCAGGATCACTACGGAGTACAAAGCCAGCAGCGTGCTTCAGCGGCCAGAGCTGCTGGAAAATTTGATGACGAAATTGTTCCATTGACCACCACCATGGCTGTTGCTGACAAAGAGACCGGCCAAATTATTACGCGTGAAGTCACAGCATCCGTAGACGAGGGCATACGCGCCGATACGACCTTTGAAGGCGTGTCACAAATTCGCTCTGCGATTCCCGGTGGCGTTATTTCAGCGGGTAATGCCAGTCAGTTTTCAGATGGCGCATCAGTTGCAATAGTTATGAGCGATAAAGCCGCTGCTGCTGCGGGTAAAATGCCTTTGGGTATTTTCCGTGGATTTGCCGTTGCAGGATGCGAGCCTGATGAAATGGGAATCGGCCCTGTCTATGCCATCCCTAAATTACTCAAAAAAGCCGGCCTAAACGTTGATGACATAGGTCTGTGGGAGCTCAACGAAGCCTTTGCCGTGCAAGTGCTTTACTGCGCAGATACTCTGGGTATTCCTATGGACAGACTCAATGTGAATGGTGGTGCTATCGCAGTAGGTCACCCATATGGCACCTCCGGTGCACGCCTGACAGGTCATGCTCTGATTGAAGGAAAGCGTCGCGGTGTTAAATATGTTGTGGTCACCATGTGTATAGGTGGTGGACAAGGTGCTGCTGGATTGTTTGAGGTTGTTTAACAGAGTTTTTACATCCACTGACTCTGCTGTACTCTTGCAATGGCATCGCTCATTCTTTCCAGACGTGACCTGGATTTTCTTCTTTACGAATGGCTAGACGCTGAATCATTGATTCAGCGTCCGCGCTTTTCTGATCACAGTCGCGAAACCTTTGATGCCGTACTCGATTTGTGCGAGCAATTAGCAACCGATACATTCGCTAATCACAATAAAAAATCGGATCAAAACGAACCGCACTTTGATGGTCAACGCGTACACATCATTCCCGAAGTTAAGCAAGCCCTAGACGCATTTTCCCAAGCCGGGCTAATTTCTGCCGGGCAGGATGTCGAGCTCGGCGGCATGCAATTGCCCTGCTTGATAGAAAAAGCAGGTTTTGCCTGGTTTAACGGTGCCAATGTGGCGACCTCGGCCTATCCCATGCTCAGCATCGGCAATGCCAACACCGTATTGAAATGCGGCTCAGCGCAACAAATTGAGCAATTCGTAAAACCCATGTTAGCCGGACGTTTTTTCGGCACCATGTGTTTATCTGAACCCCAAGCGGGTTCCAGTCTGTCTGACATTCTTACCCAGGCCACACCAGAATCAAATGGTAGCTATCGCCTGCGCGGTAACAAGATGTGGATTTCAGGTGGTGAACATGATCTCTCTGAAAACATCATTCACCTCGTGCTGGCTAAAGTACCTGGCACTGATGGCAAATTAATCCCGGGGGTAAAAGGTATTTCGTTATTCATCGTGCCCAAATTTTTGGTTAATGATGACGGCTCGGTGGGTGAACGCAATGACGTGGTCCTCGCGGGGCTCAATCACAAAATGGGCTATCGCGGCACAGCGAATTGTTTGCTTAACTTTGGCGAGGGTAAATATCGCCCGCATGACAAGCCCGGTGCTGTCGGATATTTAGTCGGCAAACTG
>CAYUDI010000028.1:12337-16336 GCA_964443585.1 uncultured Bifidobacterium sp. | reverse complement strand
AGCCGCGATGTTCAACATGATGAACGAGGCACGTATAGGTGTTGGCCTTGGAGCCGTTATGCTGGGTTATACAGGCTACCTGCAATCACTAGACTACGCCCGCAATCGCCCGCAAGGCAGGTCCGCGGCAAACAAAGATCCCTCGCAGCCTCAAGTGCCACTCGTGATGCATACCGACATACGTCGCATGCTGTTGGCACAAAAGGCCTATGTAGAAGGCGGGTTGGCATTAATTTTGTATTGCGCTCGCTTGGTTGATGAGGAAAAAACCGCTGAGAGTGAGGATGCAAAAACATCGGCCACGTTGTTACTTGATATGTTGACCCCGATTGCAAAATCCTGGCCATCACAATGGTGCCTAGAAGCGAACAACCTCGCTATTCAAATCCACGGTGGCTATGGATACACACGCGAATACAATGTCGAGCAGCTGTACCGTGATAATCGATTAAATCCTATCCATGAAGGTACACACGGTATACAAGCGCTCGATTTGCTTGGTCGCAAAGTCATTATGAATAATGGCGCTGCGTTGATCTTGTTATCCGAAAAAATTTCCGACACCTTGGTTCGTGCCAACAGCAACCAACTCACTGAGCACAGCGCAGCGCTGAAAAAACGTTGGGACCGTTTGCTACAGACGACCCAAATTTTGCATGCAACGAACGACGTAAATCTCACGCTGGCAAATGCCACGGTCTACCTCGAAGTGGTTGGGCATTTAGTTATTAGCTGGATATGGCTGGAGCAAGCCATCGCAGCTCATACGCCTAGGCGCACCGATGTTGCATTCTATTCCGGCAAACGACAAGCCTGCGATTGGTTTTTCCGCTGTGAGCTACCGCGCGTGGATGCGCAATTGGATTTACTTGACTCCTTAGACACTACCAGCTTAGCGATGCAGGATGATTGGTTCTAAGCTACATATCGATAAAAAATTTACACGGATCAAAAATGATTAAGCACATAGTGATGTGGCGACTTAAAGATCATGCAGAGGGCGCTGATAAATCCGAGAATGCACAAAAAATGAAAGCGCTGCTCGATGCCTGCGCCAACGTGGTGCCCGGTATGCATGCATTTGAAGTCGAGCTGGCCAAGCCGGGATATGACTGCACCTATGATGTGGTGTTGTACTCAGTATTTGATTCCCTAGCAGCGCTAGAAGCGTATCAAAATCATCCTCAGCACGTGGCCCTGAAACCGTTCGTAGGTGCTGTGCGCCTTGAAAGGCAGTGCATGGATTACGAAGTCAATTAAAGTCAAACTTAAACTAAAAATAATTACGGAGGCCAAGTGCACACGACTAAACAATTATTCGATCTTAGTGGACGCACTGCGCTAATTACGGGAGGCTCGCGCGGCTTAGGCTTGCAAATGGCCGAAGCTCTGGGTGAGCAGGGTGCTAAATTGGTTATTTCATCGCGCAAGCAAAATGAATTGGATGAGGCGGTAGCGCATTTCAAAAAAATGGGTATAGACGTTGTGGCCATGGCCTCTGATTTAGGTAAAGAAACAGCCATCAAACCACTCGCAGAAGCCGCCATTAAACATCTGGGTCATGTGGATATCCTCATCAACAATGCAGGCGCTACCTGGGGCTCACCTGCGGAAGACCATCCCTTAGAAGCTTGGGATAAGGTGATGAACCTCAATGTACGGAGTATTTTTTTGTTGTCGCAGGCAATCGGTAAACACTCGATGATTCCGAGACAGTACGGTCGCATCGTTAACATTGCCTCTATTGCGGGCTTAGCAGGCAATGGTGCAAACATGCAGACACTGGCTTACAACACCTCCAAAGCAGCGGTGATAAATTTCACGCGTACGCTAGCCGGTGAATGGGGTAGGTATGGAATTACCGTGAATGCGATCGCTCCGGGATTTTTTCCTTCAAAAATGTCACGTGGATTACTCGAGACTATGGGTGAAGACGCCATACAACGTGCTCCCTTGCGCCGATTGGGTGACGATGAAGATCTCAAAGGCGCCGTGATTTTATTTTCCAGCACGGCTGGCAAACACATTACAGGGCAAACACTCGCGGTAGATGGTGGCGTCTCTTCTGTGCTGATCTAATTATGTCGAGCTCAGCGTTCCCATTTGATATTCCATTTCTGGATGAAATTGGTGTTGAATTTTTGATGATGGAAGGTGGCAAAGCGCAAGTGTCACTCACTTTGCAAGAGCGTCACATGAATAGCTGGCAGGTAACCCATGGTGGGGTAGTAATGACGCTGCTGGATGTGGCCATGGCATTGGCAGGTCGGTCGCTTGATCCTGAATCACGCGCGAGTGTTACCGTCGAAATGAAAACTAGTTTTCTGCAACCGGGTGGTCAGCCTGGCCGTCGTTTAGTCGCCAGTGGTCATGCGTTTCATCGTTCTACCACACTGTGTTTTTGTGAAGCGGATCTGCACGATGGTGACAGATTAGTCGCAAAGGCCATGGGTACCTTCAAATACATTAAGCGATTAGATATCTCTAGCAAACTTGTCTCAACCAAGGAATCATCATGACTACCTATCAGTGCATCGTTCTCGCTGCTCGTCCACAGGGCGTAGTAGCTCCAGAAAATTTTCGCTTAGAGACCAGACCTGTACCAGCCATAAAAGAAGGCGAAGTTTTAGTGCGTAATCATTATTTGTCGCTTGATCCCTATATGCGTATGCGTATGGAAGATTTGAAAAGCTATGCAGCTCCGCAGGCACTCGATGAGATCATGATAGGTGGTACCGTCGGTAAAGTAGTTGAATCAAACAATCCAAAATTCAGTGTAGGCGACAACGTGGTCGGCATGTTGGGTTGGAGTGAGATGGGTGTGTCCGACGGCATGTTGCTTAAAAAAGTCGATACCACTCACATCCCCATGTCGGCCTACCTGGGTGCCGTTGGCATGCCGGGCATGACGGCATGGTATGGCCTGAATAAAATCATACAACCCAAAGCCGGGCAAACAATCGCTGTGTCAGCCGCAAGTGGTGCTGTGGGTAGCGTGGTTGGGCAATTAGCAAAACTAAAAGGATGCCGCATTATCGGTATCGCTGGTGGAAAGCAGAAATGTGATTTCGTAGTGGATGAATTAGGCTTTGATGCCTGCATCGATTACAAAGCGGGCAATCTCTACAAAGATGTCAAAGCGGCTGCGCCCGATGGTATAGATGGCTTATTTGAGAACGTTGGTGGTGTGGTCATGGACTCGGTCTTAGCACGCATGAATCCGTATGGCCGTATTGCTTTATGTGGTCTGATTTCAGGGTATGACGGTCAACCCATGCCCATACATAATCTGCGCGTCGTGCTCTCTATGCGTCTGATGATGCAAGGCTTTATAGTATCCGAACACATGGAATTATGGCCTGAAGGTTTAGGTGAAATTGGCGGTCTGGTCGCCAGTGGAAAATTAAAATTCCGCGAAACCATATCGCAAGGTATGGCGAGTGCGCCAGAAGCGTTTATCGGGCTACTGCGCGGTAAAAATTTCGGTAAACAATTAGTCAAACTGATCTGAACTCTATTGAGACCGCAATGAAAAATTTTACTAACCGAGTTGCCGTTATTACGGGTGCTGCCAGTGGCTTTGGGCGCGAGTTTGCGTTTCTAGGGGCGAGTTTGGGTATGAAATTAGTTCTCGCTGATGTGCAGCAAAAAGCTCTATCTGAGACAGCTAACGAGCTGGAAAAGGCGGGTGCTCAAGTGATGGCTCAACTATGCGATGTTAGCAAAGACGAGCAAATTGAAGCACTAGCCAACGCCGCCATGAAACGTTTTGGCGCTGTGCATCTGGTATTTAATAATGCAGGTGTAGGTGCTGGCGGTCTGGTGTGGGAAAACACGCGTGCGGACTGGGAATGGGTTTTGGGTGTCAATGTTTGGGGTGTGATTAATGGTGTAAGAATATTTACACCGTTAATGCTCGAATGCGCAAAACAAGATCCTAATTATGAGGGACACATCGTTAATCCCGCTTCGATGGCGGGATTGTTAAATCCTCCAACT
>CAYUDI010000028.1:11731-12327 GCA_964443585.1 uncultured Bifidobacterium sp. | reverse complement strand
CCCTCCAACTATGGGTATCTACAATGTATCCAAGCATGCGGTGGTGTCTCTAACAGAAAGTCTTTATCACGATCTCTCGCTAGTTGAAGCACCCATAGGTGCTTCGGTACTGTGCCCTTATTTTGTACAAACAGGTATTAGCCAATCACACAAGCATCGCCCGGATGAATTGAAATCGGGTGATGGCCCCACCATCAGCCAGCAAGTATCTCAAGCTGTGTTAGAAAAAGCCGTATCGTCTGGCAAAGTTAGCGCAGCCGATGTAGCTCAGCGTACCTTTGATGCCATCCGCGAAAATACGTTTTATATTTATTCTCATCCTGCGGCATTAGGCAATGTACAACGCCGCATGGAAGACATAGTCACGGGTCGCAACCCAAGTGATCCTTATGAAGCTGCACCGCATGTTCGTGAAAAACTTCAGGCTGGTTTGAAGGGACAATCGTCGTGAAGGCGGCGATTACCGAAGGGCAGTTTGCAACACTACCCAACGGTATGCGCTTGCACTATGCCAGCGCCGGTGAACGTGGCAGACCATTGCTACTTTTTTTACATGGCTTTCCTGAATTTTGGTACGCATGGCATGCGCAATTGCA
>CAYUDI010000028.1:4415-11653 GCA_964443585.1 uncultured Bifidobacterium sp. | reverse complement strand
TCTTTCCGATCAGCCTGCGAATGTGGCCGATTACAAACCCAAGTTATTGACCCAAGATGTGGAGCAGTTGATTGCTCACTTGGGATACGACAGCTGCGTAATCGTTGCCCATGATTGGGGTGGGGCTTCCGGCTGGAATGTAGCAATTAGTCAGCCGCAGTTGGTACAGCGTCTAATCATCATTAACTCAACTCATCCTTACCCATTCGCGATGGCGCTAGCGCACGATAAGCCGCAACAAGATGCCAGCGCCTATATGAATTGGTTGCGCTCACCGGGTTCTGAGCAAGCGCTAACAAAAGATAATTTCCGCGTGATGGAGCAACTCATGCTCGGTATGGGCCGCCCTTCTGATCATTGGTTTGATGCAGCCACGCGTGAACGCTATCACGCCTGCTGGTCGTGTGGTGTAAGCGGTGGTGTTAACTACTACCGAGCCACTCCTTTGTACCCACCGACAGACAGTGATGCGGGTGCGGGTAAATTAACATTAGATAAGAAAAATTTTCATTGCACAGTGCCTGTGCGTGTCATTTGGGGCATGCAAGATAAGGCCTTGCTTCCGCTCTTATTAGATGATCTGGCATCGCTGGTGGATGATGTGATTATCGAGCGGCTGCCTGACTATACTCATTGGGTGGTGCATGAAAACCCTGAGCTGGTCAATCAACTGATAGCGCGTTTTCTTACAGAATAATTTTTTCATTATGGCGAGACACGAATTTTCTTTTTTCTATGCCCTGCGCGTGCGCTGGTCTGAAGTCGATATGCAGGCGATTGTTTTTAATGGCAACTACCTGAATTATTTTGATGTCGCTTTTACAGAATATTGGCGCGAGCTGGCGTTACCGGATGTGTTAGCACAAGCGGAAACTGGACTAGAGCTATTTGCGCGCAAAGCGATCATTGAATACCATGCCCCAGCACGGTTTGATGATGTACTGGATATTGGTGTTCGCTGCGCTGAGTTGGGCCGTAGCTCCATGCGCTTTGTTTTAGAAATTTACAAAGCCGATGAATTACTCATCTCTGGCGAAATGATGTACGTACATGCAGACAGTCGCATACGTAAAAGCGAACCTGTGCCCAACAACTGGCGTGATGTACTCATACGCTATGAAACACAATGCCCTGTAAAAACATGAGCTTTCGTATCATTACTGGTGACTGGGACAGCGTGCGCGAAGATGCACAGCGTGTACGCATAGAAGTTTTTGTCATTGAACAAAATGTACCTATCGAATTGGAATGGGACGAAGGCGATGATGTAAGCACCCATGCAATAGCCTATGATGAACAAGGACAGCCCGTCGCTACGGGTCGATTACTTCCAGATGGGCATATAGGTCGTATGGCCGTTATAAAGCCGCTACGTGGGCAAGGTTTGGGTAAAGAGGTTTTACACGCGCTCTTGCAGCAGGCAAGTAGCGATGGGCACAAAGAATTACTATTGCACGCGCAATCCTATGCTATCCCTTTCTATGTAAAACAGGGATTCATCGCGGAAGGTGACGAATTTTTAGAAGCCGACATACCGCATCGATTAATGCGTAAACAACTGGATTGAAAAAATTTTGGCGTGCTGTTTAACGAATGACTCGTTCTAGCAATTGAGCGTTGCCAGAGTCGTGTAATTTAACCAGCGTAGAGGCGCGTGTGCCATAGTCAGGAGACTCTATGCATATGGGAGATAGTAACCGCTCCCATTCCAGACTAACTCCGGTGGCGGGTAATCGATGATCAGGCGCTGGGGTTGTGTCGGCCAGCATCTCGAAATAAGCTTCATCCGGAGCGCTCTGACAAAGTAAGCTGGCAAATTGCGCTTTAGCCCGCACGACTTTTGGCCATGGACTGTCCAAGCTACCGTTGGATAAACCGTAGATACCCGGCTCCAGTTCCACTGCAGCCGATTCATTTTCATTTGAAAACCAAAACGCCTGTTCACTATCACCCACCAGCAGATTAAAGCCGTTGTAGTGATCGGATGTTTTCATCACCTCGGCGAGGTAATCTTCAATGGTGTGACCGGAATTGAGAAAGCTTGCGACCAGTTCGCCGCGTGTACGCACATCAGGGCGCGAGGGCAGGCCGTTACGAATATTTGTCAGCGCCGCAAATCGTCCCTGACGATTGATGCCTAGCCAGGTACCACCGGCGTGCAAATCACGTCCGGCAAATACATCCGGGCTATCGTCCCACCAGGTAGCAGCTTTGCTGGGACGATTGAAAAATTCATCGCGATTGGTCGCCATAATCAGCGGGCAGGCGGGCAGTAACTTCCACGCAAAAATAATCAGGCACATGGTGGCATGTCCCCAAATATTTCAGCGTGCCTTTCACCTTCTATCAAATTCATCAAACCCAGATTTGCAACGGTTTGATTAAGTAAGTCTAAAAAATTCTCAGGCACAGAAAAATAAATTTCCATCCACGTTTGCACTACGGCTGCTTTTTCAGAACGTAGCTTTAGTGATGTGGTCACATGAGTTAGATTGCTTAATTGTTTTTGCATGTCGAGTATTTGCGAATGTAACTCCGATGCATGACCATCAGAGACGCGGTAGTAGACATACACATCCATCTCAAATAGTCGCTTCCAGCGAATAAGGAAGTGTGCCGAAAGTTAATCGAGGTCCTTGCAATGATTGAAGATGGATTTCGGATCCTAAAAGTTCCGTTTTTATTTCAATCAGGCACGCCAGGCGACCATCGGGCCCGATCTCGGCGTTAACCACCATGCCACAGGGTTGACCTGGGTCAGCCGCAGAAAATACTTCAGTACCCGGTGCAACCACACTCGCATCGGCGCTGGCAAGCTGCATGCGTCGTTTCAGTTTGCCCAGATACTGACTGCGAGCGACGATTTCTTGACCGGGATAACAACCCTTACGGAAATTAACACCACCGATCAATTCATAATTGACCATCTGAGGCACAAATTTCTCACGCGTGGGTTCCAGAATTTGCGGTAATCCTGCGTGTATCTGCGTCCAATGCCAAGCGGCAGGGGAAGAGGGTGGAATTTGAGCCGCAACGCTAGTCCAAACTGCGGGTGCCTGCTCTTGCGGGCCTATCCAGAGATATCGAGACATTCCTACCGCATCTGGCATATGAATAATCTGGCCATCAAAGGCGGGGGACAACTCAAACGGTGACGCGGGAAGCACAAGCAATGGCAGCGGTTTAGTCACTGAGGCACCCATGCCTATGATGGCCAGCGATGAACTCTTATCTTCTATGAGCACTTTGGCGCGCAACACAAACATCTGCAGCCGCTTTTGTATAGAGGCCAACAGAGCCTGAGGTAGCAGAATCAGTATGTGATCCTTAGCTTTCCACAGTAGCAGCGTAGCCAGAAGACGGCCATTGGCCGCGCAATAGCCCGAGAGCTGAGCATGCTGCTCATCCAATGCGACTAAGTCGTTAGTGAGTTGATTTTGAAGGAAATCCAGCGCGTTTACGCCAGAAACTGACAGCATACCCAGATCATGTAAGGCGGTGATAAAACCTTGCTGCAAAAGAGTAGGTGGTAAGGCGATGTTAGATTCGGAGCCGGTGGTGGCCGACGCAGGGACACCCTGCTTACTCAGAAAATCCAGCCATGGAGATAAGGATTCAGTCATGAATTCGGGATAAATTCCTATAGGACGTTATCATTACGGGATGGATTATAGAGGCGCACGCAAAAACGCGTTGAGAAGGCCATTAATAAGTCTGCGCGGTCATAAAAGCTAGCGCGGCAAAGCAAGGCGAGGGAGTCAACAGTGGGATTAGTAAAAAAACTCGTTGCAGTCATGGTTTTACTGGGTTTGCTGACCAGTGCCTTTCTGGTTTATTGGGTGCGTGACCCACTGATTGCTGCTGAGGGTCAGCCCATAGAATTTAACATCGCTCCTGGCAGCGGCCTGCGCTCAGCCATGAAGCAATTGTCTGCTGAGGGTGTTCCGGCGCATCCCTGGCTGATGGAATTTTTAGCGCGTGGCATGGGCAAGGGTGGAGTCATCAAGCCCGGAGGCTACCGATTAGAGCCCGGCACCACTCCCATAGGCTTACTGGATCAACTAGTGCGTGGCAATACCATTAAGGAATCGCTGACCATTATCGAGGGTTGGAACTTCCTGCAAATGCGCGCTGAACTATCTAAACAAAAATGGCTCAAGCAAGAAAGCGCCAAATTAACTACAGAGCAATTACTTGATAAGGTCGCACCGGGTTTTCCTCATCCCGAGGGTATTTTTTATCCGGATACCTATGTATTTGAACGCGGTGCCAGTGATCTGACGATTTACCAACAAGCTCACCAACAATTAATGAAAAAGCTCAAGCAAGCTTGGACCAACCGCGCAGCTAACCTACCGTATGACAATCCCTATGAGGCGCTCATCATGGCCTCTATCGTCGAAAAGGAAACAGGCAAAGCGGCAGAGCGAGCGCGTATTGCTTCGGTATTTGTTAACCGGTTACGGCGCGGCATGCTGTTGCAAACAGATCCCACAGTTATCTACGGCATGGGTGATCGTTTTGATGGCAATATTCGTAAACACGATTTACAGACCGATACACCCTACAATACCTACACACGCGGTGGATTACCACCAACACCGATTGCACTGCCGGGCGGAAATGCAATTGATGCTGCACTGAATCCAGCAACGGGCAATGATTTATATTTCGTCGCTCGAGGTGATGGCAGTAGTCATTTCTCGGAAAGCCTTGATGAACATAATAAGGCTGTGAATAAATATCAACGCTGATTTATATCCGCATTAACATAGGCACAGCCAGCAGACATTCATGGTAAAAGGAAAATTTATAACCTTCGAGGGTATCGATGGTGCTGGTAAATCGACGCATGTTGAGACGATTGCTGCGTATTTGCGCTCATTAGGTAAAAAAGTTGTTACTACCCGCGAACCCGGTGGCACACCCCTAGGTGAGCGCTTGCGCGAGTTATTGCTGCATGAGCCCATGCATCTCGAAACAGAAGCCTTGCTCATGTTTGCTTCCCGACGCGAGCACATAGCCAAACTGATTGCTCCTGCGCTTGAACGTGGTGATTGGGTCATTTCAGATCGATTTACCGACGCCACCTTTGCCTATCAGGGCGGGGGTAGACAGCTAGCTACAAATAAATTGGATGTTTTAGAGCAGTGGGTGCATGCAGACTTTCAGCCACAGTTAACGCTGCTGTTTGATGTTCCGCTGGAAGTTGCCAGAGAGCGTTTGGATAAAACTCGTTCGCTCGATAAATTTGAACGCGAACAACAGGATTTTTTTGCAAGAGTACGCAATGCCTATTTACAGCGAGCTGCGCAATTTCCACATCGCATACGCGTCATCGACTCGACGCAGCCCATGCACGAAGTTAATCAGCAATTAGAACAACTCATTTCGGCACTTGATGACTGATGCTCTGTATCCATGGCAGTCTCATGACTGGCAGCGTTGGCTGCAAATGCGCGAACGCCTGCCGCATGCCATTTTGATACACGGCTCCAATGGCATAGGCAAAGCCCAGTTTGCAGAACACGCTGCACGATCGTTGCTGTGCGAAGCGCCGTCTGTTGAAGGTCACGCCTGCGGTAGCTGCGCATCATGCGGATGGTTTGAGCAATATAGTCACCCCGACTATCGGCGCGTTCGACCCGAAGTGTTGGATGCTGACGACGAGGATGCACCTGCTGAAGGTGATGAGGGCAGTACAAAAAAAACAGCCGCCAGTAAAGCGCCATCGCGCGATATACGCATAGAGCAAATTCGTTCATTAGCTGGCTTTATGAACATATCTACGCACCGGGCGGGCCGCCGCGTAGTTGTACTGTATCCGGCAGAAGCACTCAATGCAGCTTCTGCCAACGCTTTGTTAAAAACTCTGGAAGAGCCTCCACCTGAGACAGTGTTTCTGCTGGTCTCGCATCGCATAGATCGCTTGTTACCCACCATACGTTCACGTTGCCGGCAGTTTGCCATGGCAATACCCGATAACACGGCATCCCTCGCATGGCTAAGCGCCCAAGGTGTGAATGACGCTCAACGATGGCTTGCTGAGCAGGGCGGTGCGCCCTTGGCCGCATTGGAGGCATCGCAAGGTGAATTTGCCGACGCTCAAAACGATTGGTTGTCGCAACTCGCCAGACCGGATATGTCGACATTATTAGGCGTGGCTGATCGGCTACAAAAAATCGCGCTGCCCCAACTGCTGGCTTGGCATCAGCGCTGGCTTTACGATCTTCTGTCATTCAAACTCGCGGCGCGTGTACGCTACTACCCAGAGCATCGCACAAGCTTGGCTGCACTGGCAGCACTTGTTACGGTTGATAGTTTGCAGCAAGCTGTGCGCGACGCCGCCAATCGCCGCGCCGTTTCAGAACATCCTCTATCGGCAAAGCTTTTTATTGAAGACATGCTGCTGGATTACGCCAAGTTATTCCAATAATTACCAGCGAGTGGCGTCTGGCAGTTTTGAATAGGCCCATTCGTCGTGCAAGACTTTTCTACTTCGCCAGAATCATCTCTACTACGCCCATCGGTTGTTTCGCTTGCGATTCGTGACAGGGCAGCACTGTATGCTGCTTACATGCCGTTCTTGCGCAACGGTGGTATTTTTGTTCCGAGTACCCGTCCTTGCAAACTGGGAGATGAGGTTTTCTTGCTGCTTTGTCTAATGGAGGATGAGCAGCGCTATCCTATCGCTGGAAAGGTGGCATGGATCACCCCGCCTGGAGCAGGTAATCGCCATACTCAAGGCTTTGGCATTCATTTGTCCGATGATGACTCTGGACGACGTTTGCGTCAGCGTATAGAAGAGCTTTTGGGCATAGCCGTGGGATCATCCCGTTCTACCCATACGATCTGAGGTAGCAGCGTACAATAGGGCTGATTGCTGCTATTTCCACATCTCGTATTTATGTTTGTAGACTCTCACTGTCATATAAATTTTCCCGAGCTTGCCGAAAGGCTGCCTGACATACTCGACACGATGCGAGCTAATCAGGTCAGCCATGCCTTATGCGTGTCGGTTACGTTGCCGGATTTCCCTCAGGTGCTGGCGCTCGCAGAAAAATATCCTCATATTTTTGCATCAGTCGGTGTGCATCCTGATTACGAAGACACACCTGAGCCCAGCGTTGATCAATTAGTCGAGTTGGCGCAAAACCCGCGCATAGTCGCCATAGGAGAGACCGGTCTCGATTACTTTCGTATGAAAGGTGATCTCGAATGGCAGCGCGAACGCTTTC
>CAYUDI010000028.1:0-4403 GCA_964443585.1 uncultured Bifidobacterium sp. | reverse complement strand
AGCCGCTCATTATTCATACCCGTAGTGCAGCTGACGATACGCTGCGAATTTTGCGTGAAGAAAAAGCCGGAACAGATGATGGTGGTTTGGCGGGCGTCATGCACTGCTTTACAGAGTCTCTCGAAGTGGCCACTGCAGCGATAGCCATGGGATTTTATATTTCGTTCTCGGGCATCGTAACCTTCAAAAATGCAAAAGATCTGCAAGCTGTTGCACGTGCAGTGCCCTTAGAACGTATGTTAATAGAAACGGATTCTCCGTATCTCGCACCAGTACCTATGCGAGGCAAGATGAATGAACCTGGCTTTGTACGCCATGTAGCAGAGTATCTGTCAGACCTAAAAGAAATTCCTTTGTCTGTGTTAGCTGATACAACGACACGAAACTTCAAGACGCTATTTCAGATACCGCACTAACGCATCGCTCTATGTCTATAAAAGATCACCAACACGACCCCACCCGGCGCCAACTGTTCGCTGCGGCCTTATTACCAGGCCTTGAAAAATTGCTCGAGCCCTTATCGCGCAAACCAAATTCCTACAATGATTGGTTTGCAGCAGTAGAGATCGATGATGCGCGGCAGTGTGAACAGCTCATGCAGCGCGGCTTTGATCCCAACACCATAGAAGCTGAGCGACTTGATACAGCCTTGATACTTTCGGTACGCTACCGGTCATGGAAAGTATTTGCACTACTATTGATAAAACCTGATGTCCAACTTAATGCGCGTTCTCGTAATGGGGATACGGCACTCATGATCGCTGCGTTTACGGGTGAAACGAAAGCTGCAATCGATCTGATCGATAAGGGCGCAGAAATTAATGGCCCTGGCTGGACAGCGCTGCATTACGCGAGCGCAGTGGGTAATGTATCCGTTATTCGCAAACTCATCGAGCATTCAGCCTACATCGATGCAGAGTCTCCCAACAAAACTACCCCCTTGATGATGGCAGCCCGTGGTGGGCATGTAGCCTCAGTCCAATTGCTGCTGGATGAAGGCGCAGATGTCCTGGTAACCAACGAGCTTGGATTAACTGCTCAAGACTTTGCGGATTCGCAAAAACATACGAGTGTTACCAAAATTCTTGAGCAGCACACCCAACAACGTTTGAACGAAAAAAAATCTGATTAGAAACCTAAAAAATGGGTGAAGTGTGACTGAACTTGGCGTTCATCATCACGGCTTCGTATAGTTCTCTTACTCTGTTGACCTTCTCGTTGAAACTACCCAGACATGAATAAGTCTGAGCTCAGCTGGGATGTCACGCCGTTTCATTACACGGTTGTTACCACGGTAAACTGATCATGGAGAAACTATGCATAAATTGCTCGCTTGCTTATTTTTTTTGATAATGGCGCTAGGTAGTATGGCCCATGCACAGACATCACGTTACGGAGGCATCAGAGAAAGTACTGATCCACAGCGTGCCGAAGAAATAGAAAATAAAGCTCGACAAATTTCAGGTCAAAGCACGTCAGAAACCGGGGCCACCAGTACAACGCCTGAAACACCCACTGAGACGAAAAAAGCTGCTGGGAAAAAGAAAAAAATACAGTCAAAATCGCATAAAAAATCACGTAAACACAAGAGTTCCGGAGCATCCACAAGCGCAGAGACACCGAGTTCTACAGAAAAGAAAACTGAGGAAACTCAGCCTACAAAATAAGCTGGCCGTTTCGTGTGGGCACCTTAGTTCTGCTAAAGTGCCCACATGAAGAAAACTACCCTTGATCGCATGCTTCAATCCCAAGGCTTTGGGACGCGTAAATATTGCCGTCAGTTGATAGACGATGGGGAATTAAGCATTCACGGCCAGGTCGTTACCGACTATAAACAGGAAGTCGAGCTGCATAATTTGCAATTTCGGCTATTCGAAGAGGAATGGACCTACCGCGAGCATGTCTATATTGCGCTAAACAAGCCCGCAGGTATTGAGTGTTCGCGTAAACCTAGTAGCCATCCCGGTGTGATGACTTTGCTGCCTGAGCAATTTGACTGGCGCGATGTACAAGCTATAGGTCGCCTGGACCACGATACCACCGGATTATTATTACTTTCTGATGATGGCGCGTTCAATCATGCGATGTCATCGCCTAAACGACATGTGCCCAAGTTGTATCTTGCGACTACCGCAGAGCCTGTCACGCCAGAATTAACTCAATCTTTACTCAAAGGTGTTGTTCTGCATGATGAACAACAGTCACTTGCAGCTGTTACGTGCATAGCGCGTGGTGAGTATCAACTTGAAATTGTAGTGGAGCAGGGTAAATATCATCAAGTCAAACGCATGCTGGCCGCCGCGGGAAATCATTGCTCTGCTTTGCAACGTATTGCCATCGGTACCTTGACTCTGGAATCACTAAAACTAAACGAAGGTGAATGGTGTTTTCTACAACCTGACCAATTAAAACAACTCTAACAATGTAAGGATCGCTCTATGTCAACAGCTACTTCTCAACTCCGAACAGTTGCGCGCGTTATTCCTGCGCTAAACACATCGGATGGTGCAGGTGTCAGACTTAGGCGTAGCTTAGGTAGCGGTGAATCGACTCGCTTAGATCCTTTTCTGATGCTGGATGAATTTTCCTCTGTGAACCCAGGAGACTACATCGCTGGCTTTCCATCACATCCACACCGTGGCTTTGAAACGGTGACCTACATACTCGACGGTCATATGCGTCATGAAGATCATCTAGGTAATCAAGGTGATTTAAAAAGTGGAGGAGTGCAATGGATGACAGCAGGGCGGGGCATCATTCATTCAGAAATGCCACAGCAAGAAGAAGGGCGCATGCGGGGTTTTCAGCTCTGGATCAATCTGCCCGCGAAAGAAAAAATGAAGCCGGCAGGGTATAAAGATATCTTGCCAGAGGAAATTCCAGTAATAGCGATCAACAATGGCGTCACCATCAAAGTCATAGCCGGTAGCTTGGATTACGATAATCAGATTACTCAGGGCCCAATTGCTGGACTCACGACGGAACCGCTCTACCAGCTTGGGGTCACTAGCCATGTGGGGCTTGAGGATCTTGACGGCGACTTTGCGGTCGAACTTGACGTCGCTGGCCAACCAGACCTCAGCCATGCCGCCTTTGGCGATGTGGCGGTCGAGGCGATAGCGATCGCCGATCAACTCACCGAGCACCTCTCTTTGCGTCATCGTCGTGACGCGACGCTAGTGCTTGAACTAGTGCGGAGTGAGTGATCTCAGGCGTGGTGATAGGCGACACCGATGGTGCCAGCGCCGGTGTGAGCACCGATGACTGGACCGATGTCACCAACGATGATCTCGCCGCTGTACACCTTGCGCAATTCGCTGACGAGTACGTCGAGATCGTCGCACTGAGCCTGCAACACGGAGAGGTTCTCGATCGGGCCAGCGCTGCGCACCTTCTCTACGAGGAACGCGAGGGCCTTGCTGCGGGTGCGCTGCTTGCCACCCTCTTCGACCTTGCCGCCGCGAACTTCGATGATCGGCTTGATGGACAGGGCAGAAGCCAACATGGCCTTGGCCCCGCCGATGCGGCCACCCTTCTTCAGGTTTTCCAGCGTGTCGAGCGCACCCCAGACCTTGGACTTCTCGGCGAGTTGCTTGCCGAGGGCGACTACTTCGTCGATGCTCGCACCTGCTGCGGCCTTCTTGGCGCAAGCAACAGCAGTGATGCCCTCGCCGATGGAGGCCGAACGGCTGTCGACGATGCGCACATCGATCTCGCCTGCTAGCGCACGGGCCGCAAGTTCAGCACTCTGGATGGTGGCCGAAAGGTCGGACGAGAGGCTGACGACGACGATGCCAGTCGCGCCTTCTTGCTTGAGACGACGAAATTCGGTCTCGAACTGACCAGGAGACGGGGCGGCCGTCTCAGGAAGTACCGGCGACGACGAACACATCTGCCAGAACTGTTCCTTGGTCAAGTCTTTGCGGTCGATGTACTCCTTGTCGCCGAAGCGGATCGACAAAGGAACGATGGTGATGCGATGTTGATCGACGAGTTGTTGAGGAAGATCACAGGCGCTGTCGGTAACGATGCGGATTGTCATGCGCGTCAGTGTAATGCGGGGTGGTTTTGGGATGCCTGCTCGCGACGCTTCTTGCGCCAGTGTGAAACCCACCACGTAAGGAGAATGATTATTGACGCACCGGTAACAACCTGACCGAGTCCTGCAAGTGCACTCACTCGAGCAGTCATGGGTATGCGCCGACCAACTTGCGTGTTTCCGTCGGGAGTGGTGAGAACGACTTCGACGGGGAACCTTCCATTGGCACGCGCTCGTACAGGGAAGAGCAGATCCATGGACGATGTTGGTGGAATGGAAACGAGTTGCGGTCCTTGAGGAAACTGCAACTTGGCACTGTTCATCGACACGATGACCGACAACGGCTGGGAAGCTTCGTTGCGTA
>CAYUDI010000027.1:7490-18647 GCA_964443585.1 uncultured Bifidobacterium sp. | reverse complement strand
CATGGGATGGGGCGCATTCACATCATCAATAAGTGCGGCGATTATAGCCGATGGAAATCTTTGTGAAACCACCTAGTAAGCCAAATGTCGAATTCACCGTGGGTGATGAGGTGTTTCATGACGCCGACGATTTTGATATCGCCTCAGTAGGACTCGAACCCCTGACCGTGTTGCTCGATGATGCCAGCCAGGGTGAGCGGCTCGATAAGGTACTGTCCATGCGGTTGCCGCAGTTTTCCCGCGCACGTTTGCAGCAATGGATAGAGGAAGGCTGGGTGCTGGTGGATGGCAAACCTGCCAAGATTCGTACTATCGTGCTGGGGGGAGAAAGCGTCAGCGTAGAACCGCAGGCAGCAGAGCACGACCAGGCTTTCGGGCCTGAACCAATCGCCCTCGACATCGTTTTTGAAGATGCATCGCTCATCATCGTCAATAAACCCCCCGGTTTGGTGGTGCATCCGGCCGCAGGTAACTGGTCAGGTACGCTGTTAAATGGTTTGTTACATCACTGCCCACAACTGCAAGGCGTGCCGCGCGCAGGCATAGTTCACCGGCTTGATAAAGATACCAGTGGCTTATTGGTAGTAGCCAAGACCCTGATGGCCCAAACGGATTTGGTGCGACAACTGCAGCAACGTTCTGTTAACCGTCAGTACCTGGCGCTGGTTTGGGGCCAACCTGTTTCCAGCGGGCGTATCGAAGCAGCCATAGGCCGCCATCCGCGCGAGCGCACTCGCATGGCCATTAGTCGCTCGCCACAGGCCAAAATGGCCATTACGCATTACCAAAAAGTTGCCAGCGGCCAGATAGACGGCCGCACGGTAACGCTGCTGCGCTGCCAGCTCGAAACTGGACGCACTCATCAAATTCGTGTGCATCTGCAATCACTGGGTTTTCCTATCGTGGGTGATTTCGTCTACGGCAAATCCCACTTAGCCTCGGTATTTCCCCGCCAGGCTCTGCACGCAGAGCAACTCGGGCTGGTGCATCCGTTAACCAGCAACCATTGCGAGTGGCATGCCGATTTGCCACTCGATATGGCAAACCTGTTGAGGCAGGCCGCGATCACTTTCTAAATACACTCTGAATTGACCTATGCGTACTCTGGAAATCCACTGGCCCGGTCTGCCCGAGGAGGTGGGTGTGCTTTCAACCTTACGTTCAGGGGGCGTGAGCATGGGCGCCTATGCAGATGCTCAGGGCAAGGGCGGGCTCAATCTGGGCGCACATGTGGGTGATGCTCCAGAGGCGGTAGAAAAAAACAGAGCGCTCTTGCGCAAACTGTTGCCGCAAGAGCCCAGCTGGCTGGAGCAGGTGCACGGCACGCAGGTTGTTAGTGCCCATCATGTGAGGTCACAAAAATCGGTTCCGCGAGCTGATGCCAGTTCAACAATAACTCGTGGCACGGTGTGCGCCATCATGACGGCTGATTGCATGCCGGTGTTGTTGGCCGATGCACGCGGAGTCGCTGTAGGCGCAGCGCACGCCGGCTGGCGGGGATTGGCCAGCGGGGTACTTGAGCAAAGCGTAAAGCACTTACGAGAGTCTGGCGCAGATGAAATTTTGGCTTGGCTGGGCCCGGGCATAGGCCCAGAATGTTTCGAAGTGGGCGAGGATGTACTGGCAGCCTTTGCGCACTTGGGGCCGGCAGCTAATCAGGCTTTTGTGGCAATTGAGCATAAGCCCGGTAAATATTTGGGCAATTTGCCCTTATTGGCCAGGTTGGCGCTGGCACGCGAGGGAGTGCATCAAGTGGCTGGTGGCGACCGTTGTACGGTGAGTGAGCCGTCTGAGTTTTATTCATTTCGCCGCGACCGCATAACGGGCCGCATGGCGTCGATGATTTGGATCAAGTAATTTAATGAGCTTGCGGCGTATCGTTTTGCTCGGCTTGTTGTCGCTCTTGCATTGCTTGCTGCTGTTCTTGCTGGCGCCGACGTTTGCGGCCACCCGTGCCGCCCACATACATAATGAGCGCAGTGGGTAACACGCCATACAGGAAAAAAGTCATAATGGCCGCTATCACGGATTCCTCGGTGATGGCCATCATTAGCACCACATAAATCCAACCAACTGCAGCGATATGCATGAGTCTCATTCCCTAAAAAAGAATGTATCAGAGCATACGTGAAAACCTAAGAACGAGTCACAGGGAAGATTGCATGAGTAAATCTGGAAGCGCGGACAAATCTAAGCCAGGCGCAGGCGCTGAGGCCTGGCTAGCACAGTTGTCCGATCCTAAAGGCTGGCAATCCATGATGAACCTAATGCAGGCCGGTATGTCCGGTCAGGGTGAGCCGCCCGCTGTCATGGCTATGGTTCCACCAGAAAAGCTCATGCAGCTGCAGAATGAGTACATGGAAAAATGGTCCTCACTATGGACTGGCTTGATGGAATCGAAAACACCCGAGATCCGCGATCGACGCTTTTCTGCACCGGCATGGCATGCCAATCCTTTGTATGCTTTCAACGCATCAGCCTATTTGTTGAACTCACATTTTTTGAATGCCTTGGCCGATGCGGTTGAGGTCGATGAAAAAACCAAGAAAAAAATTCGTTTTGCAACCCAGCAGGCAGTCGATGCGATGTCACCTGCCAATTTTCTCGCGACCAATCCAGAGGCGCAGCAATTACTGATAGATACCAAAGGTGAAAGTCTGCAGCGCGGCATAGCGCAGATGCTCACCGACATGCGCAAAGGCCATATCTCGCAAACGGATGATAAGGCATTCGAAGTGGGCATAAATGTGGCCAGCAGTGAGGGTTCAGTTGTCTTCGAAAATGAGGTGATGCAGCTGCTGCAGTATCGTCCGCTCACCAAGCAGGTGTACCAGCGCCCGCTACTCATAGTGCCACCGTGTATTAATAAATTTTACATCCTCGATCTGCAGCCAGAAAATTCATTGATACGCTACGCGGTCGAGCAGGGGCACACCGTGTTTGTGATGTCGTGGGTCAATCCCGATGAGCGTTTGAGTACGCTGGGTTGGGATGACTACGTTCAAAAAGGCGTAATTAAAGCGATCGAGGTTGCACAAGCCATCAGCGGCGAAAAGCAAGTTAATGCGCTGGGCTTTTGTGTGGGCGGGACGATACTTGCCAGTGCACTGGCCGCATTAGCTGTGCGCGGGAAAAACCCCGTCTCCAGCTTAACGCTGTTAACTACTATGCTGGATTTTTCTGATGTGGGTTCTATCGATGTATACGTCGATGAAACTCAGGTTGCACAACGCGAGCAAGCCATAGGCAAGGGCGGTTTAATGCCAGGTCGCGATTTTGCGGCGGCATTTTCCAGTTTGCGTTCCAATGATTTGGTGTGGAATTACGTGGAAGCGAATTATCTGAAAGGCGAAGCTCCACCAGCCTTTGATCTTCTGTACTGGAATTCAGACAGCACCAATTTGCCCGGTCCTATGTTTTGCTATTACCTGCGCAATATGTATTTGGAAAATAATTTGAAAATTCCGGGCAAGCTATCGGTTGCAGGTGATCCGATTGATTTGGGTAAAGTTCAGGTGCCAGCGTTTATTTATGCTTCGCGCGAAGACCATATCGTGCCCTGGCGCAGTGCGTATGCCACTACGGCTCTCATCAACGCGGGTAAGCCCAAAAACAATCGTTTTGTACTGGGGGCATCTGGACATATCGCCGGTGTGATTAATCCACCCGCCAAGAAAAAACGCAGTTACTGGAGTAACGACACATTGACTGACAATCCCAGCGCTTGGATGGAAGGTGCTACCGAGCATCCCGGCAGTTGGTGGGGCGAGTGGGCAGATTTTCTAGCCAGTCATGCTGGTAAGCAGATAGAAGCCCCACGCAAATACGGCAACAAAGCTTATCCACCCATAGAGCCTGCCCCGGGTCGATATGTAAAAGCCAAGGCCTGAGCAGACCCAAGGCGCAAGAATGCTGCGCTACGACAAACGACTAGTAGCATTTTTGAAATTCAAACATGCTTTTGCGCCGCAATAAATAGCCATTTACCTGTCGCGGACTTTCCCCAGGCCTTGTTTTGGTGCACTATAGGGAACCGAGGCTCGAACATTCGTTCGGAATTTGATCATAATGTCGGCTTTTCATTGCGACGCAAAATAACTGGACCACCTCATGAGCACCTCAAAAAAGGCGTCAGAACGCCTGATAAAAAAATACCCTAATCGCCGCTTGTATGACACTCAGACTAGTTCTTACATCACACTGGTTGATGTCAAACAGCTGGTTTTAGCGAATGAGCAATTTGTGGTGGTGGACGCTAAATCGGAAGAAGACCTCACCCGCAGCATTCTGTTGCAGATCATTTTGGAAGAAGAAGCGAATGGCCAGCCTATGTTTTCCAGCTCGGCGTTATCGCAAATCATTCGTTACTACGGCCACGCTATGCAGGGCATGATGGGTTCCTATCTCGAAAAAAATATACAGGTGTTTATCGACATACAAAATAAGATGTCGGAAAACTCCCGCGGTGTGATTGATGAGAAATCCTTTAGCCCGGAAATGTGGACGCAGTTTATGAGCGTACAAGCACCGATGATGCAAGGCATGATGAGTAATTACATAGAACAGAGTAAGAGTTTGTTCATGCAAATGCAGGATCAGATGCAAAGTCAGGCTAAGAACGTGTTTAATGTTTTCCCGTTTCCTGGTGCGCCCGCTCCCAGCGGAACTTCTGAAACAAAGTAAGTCATTCCTACAGATGAAAACCGGTCTGAGCCTCCTCAGGCCGGTTTTTGTTTTTCGGGCACCCCCGTTGACCTGAGATGCCATACCGTAAAGGGTACAATCTCTCACCACGCTGTTACTCATCAGCGATTTCATTTTTATCCTACGCTCCTCATGTCAGCTATTCCTCCTAAAGTTGGTTTTGTCTCACTGGGCTGCCCCAAGGCGCTGGTTGACTCCGAACAAATCCTTACGCAGTTACGCGCCGAAGGCTATGAAACAGCCAAATCCTACGATGGTGCTGATCTCGTGATCGTGAATACCTGCGGTTTTATCGACTCGGCAGTTCAAGAGTCGTTGGATGCCATAGGCGAAGCGCTGAATGAAAACGGTAAGGTCATCGTAACCGGCTGCCTGGGCAGCAAAAAGGATGCAGCAGGCGAAGATATCGTCAGAAAAATACATCCCAAAGTATTGGCCGTGACCGGTCCTCATGCGTTAGGCGAAGTGATGCATGCGGTACACCAGTATTTGCCCAAGCCGCATGAACCCTTCATTGATTTATTACCCCCGCAAGGCGTGAAGCTCACGCCCAAGCATTACGCCTATCTCAAAATTTCTGAAGGTTGTAATCATCGCTGCAGCTTTTGCATTATTCCTTCGATGCGTGGTGATCTTGTTTCGCGGCCAGTCGCTGAGGTCATGTTGGAAGCTGAAAATTTATTTAAATCTGGCGTCAAAGAACTACTCGTTATTTCGCAAGACACCAGCGCTTATGGCGTCGATATAAAATTCCGTACAGGTTTTTGGAATGGTAAACCGCTACGGACTCACATGACTGAACTCGTGAGTGCTCTTGGAGAGCTGGCTAAGCAGTACGATGCCTGGGTCAGGTTGCATTATGTCTATCCCTATCCGCATGTTGATGAAATCATTCCGCTGATGAACGGTGGTCATGTGCTGCCATACCTTGATGTGCCGCTGCAGCACTCGCATCCCGATGTTTTAAAACGCATGAAGCGTCCGGCCAATGGCGAAAAAAATAGTGAACGTATACAGGCATGGCGTAAGGTATGTCCTGACATTACGATACGTTCGACCTTTATTGCGGGCTTTCCGGGTGAGACTGAAGAAGAGTTTCAGCACTTGCTAGATTTTCTGCAAGAAGCACAAATTGACAGGCTGGGTTGTTTTGCGTATTCACCTGTTGAAGGTGCGGTGGCTAATACATTAGCTGATGCGGTACCTGATGAAGTGCGTGAAGAGCGTCGTGGTCGAGTCATGCAATTACAAGAAAAAATATCGCGTGATCGTCTGCAAGCTAAAGTAGGTAAATCGATGCGGGTATTGATAGATACGGTTGATCGCAATGGCGCTGTAGCGCGATCAGCTGCTGATGCACCAGAAATTGATGGCGTCGTGTATGTAAAACTACCCTACGATCCATCGCATCAATTAAAAGCGGGTGAATTTGTCGACATTACTGTGACTGCCGCAGACGCTCACGATTTGTGGGCCAGAGTTGATTAAGTTGACAGGCTTGACGCGAGCATCATGGATAAAAAACATCTGCAAACTCTGTTAACCACCACAGACTATCGTCCACCGGAAGGCTTTGGTGCTTTTCCAACTGCCATTCATCACGCATCAACGGTCCTGTTTAAGGATGTGGCCGCTCTGCGAGCGCGCAACTGGCAAGACAAGAATGCCTACACCTACGGTCTGCACGGCACACCCACCACGTTTACGCTGGAAGCACGACTCGCTGAGATAGAGGGCGGCCAACATGGCCTGCTAGCACCAAGTGGATTAGCTGCGATTGCCATGATTGATCTGGCACTACTGAGTACGGGTGATGAGGTACTGCTGCCGGAGAATGTCTACAACCCGAATCGCGAATTGGGACACTGGCTCAGTGCATCGTTTGGCATTACCACGCGTTATTACGATCCACTGATAGGCGAGGATATAGCAGAGTTAATGAATTCCAAGACGCGTTTGATATGGACTGAAGCCCCCGGCTCTGTGGCTATGGAAGTGCCTGATATACCAGCCATCTGTAAAGTTGCCAACCAAAAAAAGATACCGGTGGCGCTCGATAATACGTGGTCAGCAGGGCTTGCGTTTCGTGCCTTTGATCATGGTGTGGATATCGTGATGCAGGCACTCACAAAATATCATTCGGGTGGATCCGATGTGTTAATGGGTGCAGTCATTACACGTTCTAAAGAACTGCATCAAAAAATAGAGCAAGCGCACATGCGGTTAGGTATAGGCGTATCAGGCGATGATGCGTTTTTAGTGTTGCGTGGGTTACCCACCATGAAACTTCGATTCGAAGAACATGATCGCAGTGCACGCGAGATCGCTACGTGGTTACAATCGCGGCCCGAGATTTCGAAAATATTACATCCAGCGTTTGACGACTGTCCCGGGCATGCAACGTGGAAGCGAGATTTTACGGGTGCAGGCGGATTGTTTTCTGTGCTGTTTGATCCGCGCTTTAGTGAAGCGCAGACAGATCGTTTTATAGACAGCTTAAAACTATTCAAAATAGGTTATAGCTGGGGCGGCGCTAATAGTTTGGCGGTGCCATATCGCATGGCAGCTATCCGCAAGCAGTGGGATCACCCAGGTCAATTGGTGCGTTTGAATATAGGCTTAGAAGACACGCGTGATTTAATTGCTGACCTGGAGCAGGCGCTAGGCAAATGCTGATTTATTGTGAATTTTGTGGCGAGCCAGCGCAGCTGTGCAATGCGGGGTCTAGTTAAGCTAAGGGTTAGCTTTGATTAGTTACTCGAGTAACCTCTCGCTTTTATTTATTCAGTGCTTCTCTAGCTACATTGGCATAGCTTGATTGTCTGTGAGATCGATAAAGCCACGTATTAATCGGTAGGCTTTCCATAACCACGCAACACCCCACATCAGCATCGCCAGCGGTATGCCTACGAAGGTGAGTGCAATTAAGCCACCGATTCCCACCCACACTAAGTACCACCAAAACGATCGTATTTGCCAGGAGTGATGGCTATACAAAAAACTGTCTTCAGTTCGACCACGTTTGAGATAGTTGATGATCAAAGGTATAAATGACAGCAAGCCCAAAGAGAAAAATACCGACGCACTGTGCGCTACATACAGCCACCAGAGGAGATTTTTCTGGGCTTCCGTATCAACGTCGTAATAAATTTGATGATCCATAAAAATCAATCAGCTTGTTAGATGCGTGGTGGCATTAGCGGAAAAGATTTAGTACACCATCCAAACCAGAAAAATTTAATGCGATATCAGCTTGCTGTTGCACTACAGGTTTTGCGCGATACGCAACGGACAAACCTGCCACGGACATCATTTCAAGATCATTCGCACCATCGCCTATCACTATGGACGCAGAGGTAGGAACCTTTAATGCAGCGCATTCAGTTTCTACAGTTTGGCGTTTGACCTGTGCATCAATAATGTCGCCTAATACTCTACCCGTGAGTTTGTCATCAATAATCTCAAGTACATTGGCGCGGCTGAGATCTATCGGTAGTTCTTGCTGCAATCTATCAGTGAAATAGGTAAATCCACCCGAGACTAAAACTGTGCGTATGCCAGCTGCCTTGCAGGCGGTGAGTAGTTCTTTGGCGCCAGGAGATAAGCGCAGCCTGTGATCAAAGACTTGGTGCAATGCTGATGCGTCTAGCCCTTTTAACAAAGCGACTCGTCGAGCGAGGCTGGCACGAAAATCTAACTCGCCACGCATAGCTGCTTCGGTAATAAGCGCAACTTCAGCCTTTAATCCATGCAGATCAGCGATTTCATCGATGCATTCTATGGTGATGAGAGTGGAATCCATATCCATTACCAGCACACGAAAATCATCCAATCGATATTGCTTACTGATAAAACTGTGATCAATGTGTTCTTCTATGCAGGCATTTTCGACGGCTTCACGAATGGCTGGGGTATCGGCTACGCCGTCGCAACGAAATGCATAATCTGAAATAGGGGTAATAAGAGTTGCCTGTGCCAAAGTGGCGATAGGCTCAATACTTTGACGGGTTGCTGCGGGACCTTGCAGTATCAGTTTCATGGCCTTTGTATCGATGAAGGTTGATTAAGATACCAACGCGCGTATGGTGGATTTGAGTTGTGAAACGCGTGAACTCAAATCAGGCATGGCTACGGTGATTTTTAATTTATCCTGTCCCGACAATTTTATGTTCTTACTTTTTTGTACTAAATCGATGATGCGTATAGGGTCGATAGGTGGTTTGGGTTCAAACTGTAGCGTCGCCGATTCGGCATGCGCATCTATCTTAATAATACCCACGGTCTTTGCAGATACTCGCAAACGATGTGTTTCTACGAGGGCTTTGACGGCATCGGGTAATTTACCGAAACGATCGATCATTTCTTCCTGCATATCGTCGATGGCATCGTGCGTAGAGCTATTGGCTAATCGTTTGTAAATAGAGAGTCGTTCATGTACATCGCCACAGAAATCACTGGGTAACAGTGCGGGTACATGCAAATTGATTTCAGTCATGGTAGAAAGCGGTGCAGCTAGATCAGGCTCTTTGCCATTTTTTAATGATCTGACAGCAGCCATAAGCATATCGGAATACAACTGAAATCCTATCTCAGTCATTTCACCCGATTGATTTTCACCGAGCACTTCACCCGCGCCACGAATTTCCAGATCATGCATTGCTAAGTAAAAGCCGCTCCCGAGTTCTTCCATTTGTTGAATCGCTTCTAAGCGACGATCGGCCTGACGCGTAAGGGTGTTGACATCATGGACCAGTAAGTAAGCGTAAGCCTGATGATGCGAGCGACCTACTCGGCCACGTAACTGGTGTAGCTGTGCCAAACCAAATCGGTCAGCTCTATGCATCACAATGGTATTGGCGGTGGGTACGTCGATACCTGTTTCGATAATGGTGGTGCACAACAATATATTAAAACGCTGCGCTACAAAATCACGCATGACTTTTTCCAGATCGCGTTCATGCATCTGCCCATGGGCAATAGCTATGCGTGCCTCTGGAATCAATTCTTGCAGTCGTACTTTTCGGTTTTGTATGGTCTCTACTTCATTATGCAGAAAATAGACCTGTCCGCCGCGTTTGAGCTCACGTAAGCAGGCTTCGCGTATGACGGAGTCAGATTCGCTGCGTACAAAAGTTTTGATTGCCAGTCGTTTTTGCGGTGCAGTGGCGATAATAGAAAAGTCGCGCAGCCCTTCCAGCGCCATGCCCAGTGTTCTGGGTATGGGTGTAGCGGTTAAGGTCAATACATCAACTTCGGCACGCAGGGCTTTCAAGGCTTCTTTTTGACGCACACCAAAGCGGTGTTCTTCATCGATGATGACTAAACCGAGTCGTGTAAATTTCACATCCGACGATAATAGCTTGTGCGTGCCGATGACGATGTCTATCGTGCCCTCGGCCATCCCTTTAAGTGCAAGAGTTACTTCTTTACCAGTACGAAAACGCGATAACTCGGCAATACGTACAGGCCAGTCAGCAAAACGGTCGGCAAATGTTTGTGCGTGTTGTTCTGCGAGTAGTGTCGTGGGCGCCAAAATAGCGACTTGTTTGCCACCCATGACAGCAACAAATGCAGCGCGTAGTGCAACTTCAGTTTTTCCAAAACCCACATCACCACAGATCAGCCTATCCATGGGTTTGCCGGAGGTCATGTCTTGAATAACAGAGTGAATTGCAGCGGCTTGATCAGGCGTTTCTTCAAATCCAAAACTATCGGCAAAAGCTTCGTAGTCGTGAGCGGAGTATTCAAACGCATGGCCTTTGCGCAGAGCGCGCCGCGCATATAAATTTAATAGCTCTGCTGCTGTGTCGCGAATTTGTTCAGCGGCTTTACGTTTGGCTTTTTCCCATTGCCCTGAACCCAGTGCATGAAGGGGAGCATCATCGGGTGCTGCACCGGAGTAGCGTGAAATGACATGCAGTTGTGATACGGGCACATACAGCTTGGTTTCTTTGGCGTATTCAAGGTGTAAAAATTCAGTTTCACCTTCACCCAAATCCATGCTGATCAAACCGTGATAGCGACCTATACCGTGATTGATGTGCACTACGGGATCACCAATTTTTAGTTCGGATAAATCCCTCACCATGGAATCGACTTGCGTTACAGCTTCTTGCGGCCTGCACGGCGACCACTGCCGGCATAAAGCTCTGTCTCAGTAACGAAAGCGACATTACCTAATGTGTTGGAAAGTATGCAGCCATTATGGAGTGGCGCCACACACAGCATTAATTTTTCATGATGATTTAAAAAATCATCCAGACTTTCACAGACAGTTAATGGAAGCTGATATTCATTGAAATATTCGCGTAGTGTTTCGCGCCGCCCGCTGGATTCTGCGCAGATCATCACGCGTGCAGCAGACTGCAGCAAAAATGAGCGTAGGTTAGCTAATGGATCATCTAGTCGCCGGTTGCCCGAAATGTCGGGCAAAGGCGCCGACAGATCAGAGGC
>CAYUDI010000027.1:0-7480 GCA_964443585.1 uncultured Bifidobacterium sp. | reverse complement strand
CCATAGGGCTTTAGCAGAGTAAAAAAATCTTCATCGCTAAGAAAAATTTCTTCGGGTGAGAGCAGTGGTCGTTCGCGATCGGACTTTAAAAAATTGTAGCGTGATCGGGTATCTGTCCAGAAGCGCTGTATGGCGGCATCGATGTCACCACAAAGTGCAAAACTGCAGTCTGCAGGTAGGTAGTCAAATAAGGTGGCTGTTTGCTCAAAAAACAGTGGCAAATAATATTCGATGCCCGCAGAGGCAATGCCATTACCTATATCGCGATAAATGGTGGTGCGAGTAGGATCGCCTTCAAATACTTCGCGCCAGCGACTGCGAAAGGAGCTGCGCGAATTCTCGTCCATAGGGAATTCACGCCCTGGAAGAAGTCGTACTTCGTTTACTGGATAGAGCGAGCGCTGAGTATCAACATCAAATGTGCGTATGGTTTCTATACTGTCGCCAAATAAATCCAGGCGATACGGCAGTACAGATCCCATAGGAAATAAATCAATCAATCCACCACGCACTGAGTATTCACCCGGGGACATAACCTGAGCCACATGCGAGTAACCCGCCAGCGTGAGCTGTGATTTAAGTAGACTTTCATCCAGACGTTCACCTTGTTTAAAAAAGAAGGTGTACGACGCCAAAAATGACGGTGGACCCATGCGCACCAACGCGGTGGTTGCAGGGACTATTAGTACGTCACATTGTTTGTTTTGAATTTCATGCAGCGTGGCCAGTCGCTCTGAGACTAAATCCTGATGCGGAGAAAACGCGTCGTAGGGCAGAGTTTCCCAATCAGGAAGCATGTGGCATTTGAGGGCATTGTCGCCGGTTTGTCCAAACCAACGTATTTCTGTTAAAAGCCGCTGGGCATCCGGGGCATCGGCCACCACGATAGTCAGCATGCGACCCTCGGCTTTGAGGGCGCGTGCAGATTGTGCGAGCACATAGGCCTCACCCGCTCCATGCAGGGCAGAAAGGACAAATCGATTGCCTGATTTTGGCAGCGGAGTGGTTGAGTTCAGGGGCATGGTCTGCAAAGACACTGCTGTCTTCGCGAATAGCGGCCTGTCAAGACGGGAAATAAGCTCAATTGACAGTAAAAAACCGTAGTGCGATTATAAATTAGTTCTGGATTTCCAGACATGCGATCAAAATACAGTTGTTTCGTTGACCCAAGTCTAGTCAGCGCGTCCCCGGAAAACGTTTTTCCGTTTACATACCATTGGCCCCACCCTCAGACACGATGAGCTCACCGCGATTTATTGCATTAATACCTGCTGCAGGGGTGGGTGCGCGTATGGGTGGAGTCGTGCCCAAACAATATGCAGCGTTACTGGGCAAGCCCATGCTTGAGCACGTCATCGATGCGTTTGTAGCGTGCTCGCAGATAAAGCAGATTTATGTGGTGGTGAGTGCGGATGACGCCTATGTCGATGATTTGCCGCATAAGCCGCGCACGCAAGTGCTAAGGTGCGGTGGCCCGACCCGGCAGGTATCTGTGACACAGGGTTTGCAAGCGATGCAATCTGAAGTGTATGCGAATGATTGGGTGCTGGTGCATGATGCAGCCAGGCCTGGGTTAACAGTTGCCCTCATAGAAAAACTGATTTCTGAAGTTAAGAGTGATCCCGTCGGTGGCTTATTGGCCATGCCTTTGGTTGACACTATTAAACGCAGCAATGCGCAAGGGTATGCCGAGCATACTGTGCCGCGCGAGCATTTGTGGGCTGCGCAAACGCCGCAAATGTTTAGGCATGCGCAGTTGCTGCTGGCCTTGCAGGAGGGAGGCGCGGTGACGGATGAGGCCAGTGCGATAGAGGCGTTGGGCCTCAAACCTAAACTGGTTGAGGGTAGTGCGCGCAATTTCAAAGTGACGTTACCGCAGGATGTGCTGCTGGCTGAACTCTATTTAAAAGGAATCGCATGAAGAAAACGCCATCGTTTCGAGTTGGTCAGGGTTATGACTGCCATGCGCTGGTACCGGGTCGCCCACTCATGATTGGTGGAGTAAAAATTCCTCACAGGTTGGGCTTACTGGGTCATTCGGATGCGGATGTGCTGCTCCATGCAATTACGGATGCTTTGTTCGGTGCGGCGGGTTTGGGTGATATAGGCAGGCATTTTCCGGATACGGATACGACGTATGCCGGGGCGGATTCCCGGGTACTTCTCAAAGAAGCCGGACGCCTGGTACGAGAAGCAGGTTATGAAATAGGCAATATCGATGCCACCGTGATTGCTCAGGCACCCAAGATGGCACCGCACATCGCTACCATGATCATCCACATAGCGGCGGACCTTGAGCTTGACCCTCAGCAGGTCAATATCAAGGCAAAAACCAATGAACGCTTGGGTTGGGAAGGCCGCGAGGAGGGCATAGCTGCACAGGCAATCGCCCTGATTCAGCCTGTTTGATAATAGTTCTCATCTAGCGCCAATTAAAATCCGATAGTTTTTCTTGATCGACTAGATTGAGAACCTCAATTTGTGAATTTGATCTTATAGAGTCACAATCGCGATCTGAAAGCCTATACTGAGCAGTCGGTTTTCAGTCGTGACCGTTCTCCGAATCTTGCGCGTACGGTTATGACGGCACGTTTTCACCATCGAATCACATAGGAGATACACATGTCCAAGTTGAAGGGCTCCAAGACCGAAGCCAATTTAAAAGATGCTTTCTCAGGCGAATCACAAGCCAATCGTCGTTATTTGTACTTCGCGAACAAGGCTGACATCGAAGGCCAAAATGACGTAGCAGCACTGTTCCGCTCAACAGCAGAAGGCGAAACAGGCCATGCACACGGCCACCTCGAGTACCTCGAGACCGTTGGTGATCCAGCAACCGGTATGCCTATCGGTTCTTCACGTCAGAATCTGATGGCAGCTGTTGCTGGCGAAACGCATGAGTACACCGACATGTACCCAGGCATGGCTAAGACAGCACGTGAAGAAGGTTTTGACGAGATCGCTGATTGGTTCGAAACATTGGCTAAAGCAGAGCGTTCACATGCCAATCGTTACCAGAAGGCTCTCGACGCATTGGTCGACTAAGTAAAAAGCTGTACGTCAGCTATGAACCTCATGGCTGGCAGGCGCCAAAGTCAATGTAATTTATTGATACAGCGCTGACTAACTGAACAAGCCTCTCTGCAAGAGCAGAGGGGCTTGCGTCAGGCAGAACTTCTTCCTCGTATTTTGGTCCGCCTGACATCATCGACATCACTCATTCGAGAGTATCCAACATGGCAAGTGAAGGTAATCTACAAGCACCTACCCGGCATCCGCTGGATTGGGTTTCAGAAGAATTTTATGACGAAGATTCACTAAACGCTGAACTAGAGCGCGTTTTTGATATCTGCCATGGTTGCAGACGTTGTGTATCGTTGTGCCAGTCCTTCCCCATCTTGTTTGATTTGGTGGATGAATCAGAGACTATGGAAGTCGATGGTGTAGATAAAAAAGATTACATCAAAGTGGTGGACCAGTGCTACCTGTGCGATCTCTGCTACATGACGAAGTGCCCTTACACACCACCGCACGAATGGAATCTCGATTTCCCTCATTTGATGCTGCGTGCTAAGGCTGTGAAATTCAAACAAGGCCACGTAACAGCGCGCGACAAATTTCTTTCGAACACCGATGGTTTGGGCAAATTTGCCGGCATTCCTATCGTGACTCAAACAGTCAACGCGGTAAATAAAGCACAAGCAACGCGCGGTATTTTAGAAAACGTACTTGGCGTAGATAAAAAAGCTTGGTTACCTGAGTTTGCGACGACTAAATTTCGCTCAGGTGCTAAAAAATCGCCAGAGCATGCCGTTAAGAGTGGTCAGCTTACGCCGGGTAAAGTCGCAATTTATTCAACGTGCTACGTTAACTATAATGAGCCAGGCATAGGACATGATTTATTAGCGGTGCTCGACCACAATCAAATTCCCTACGTGATGGTTGAGAAGGAAGCATGCTGTGGCATGCCTAAACTTGAGCAGGGTGATCTGGAAGGTGTCGCTGAAAAAAAGGCGATCAACATTCCTCACTTAGCGAAATTGGCCAAAGAGGGTTATGCCATCTTGACGCCTATTCCCTCATGTACCTTGATGTACAAACAAGAGCTGCCTTTAATGTTCCCTGATTGTGCAGACACACAACTAGTAAAAGAAGCGATGTGGGATCCGTTTGAGTACTTTGTGGCGCGCAATCGTGATGGTTTGTTAAATACAGATTTCAAACAATCGTTGGGCCAGGTTTCGTATCACATACCTTGCCATTCACGCGTACAAAACGTAGGCCGCAAAACGGCAGACATGTTGCAACTCATACCGGACACTAAGCTCAATATTGTTGAACGTTGCTCTGGTCATGCAGGCACCTATGGTGTGAAAAAAGAGTTTCATGCTAATTCCATGAAAATCGGCAAACCGGTGTTTAAAGCTATGGCTAACGATGAGCCTGATTACATCTCATCAGATTGTCAGTTAGCTGGACACCATATTGCTCAAGGTATGGAAGAGAATGGTTTGAAAAAGGCTGAAATGGCCCATCCATTAACGCTGCTTCGCAAAGCCTACGCTATTTAATTATTGAAGGAGTACACCATGATTATTGCCCGTGAAACCTTGATGTCGCTAGAAACCTACTCTAAGCAGCGCATCGATTTTCGTAGACAGGTAATGGAGCACAAAAAAACCCGTACTGTGCATCTCGGTAACCATGTAACGTTGTTGTTTGAAGATGATCTGACGCTGCGTTATCAGATACAAGAAATGCTGCGCATCGAAAAGATTTTTGAAGATGAAGGCATACAATCTGAGTTGGATGCCTACAATCCTTTGTGTCCGGATGGTAGTAATTTCAAAGCGACGATGCTAATTGAGTACGGCAATGTCGCTGAGCGCAAGGTGGCACTATCCAAACTTATTGGTATTGAAGATCGTTTGTTTGTTCAGGTAGAAGGTCAAAGTCGCGTGTATGCAATTGCTGATGAAGATCTCGAACGTGAGACGGCAGAAAAAACATCGGCTGTTCATTTTGTACGATTTGAGCTCACACCTGAAATGAAATCAGCGCTTAAGAGTGGCGCTCAAATTATGATGGGCTGTGATCATCCAAATTATCCCGTGCATGTGGAAGAACTTCCTCAAGAAACATTGGCCGCTCTGCTCAAAGATCTTTCTTGATTTAATAGTTAAGCCAAACTCTAACCGCGAGGCCACCACCCTCGCGGTTTTTTAATTCTAGACGGCCTTGATGTCGCTGCACCACACGATCAACAATCGCTAATCCTAAACCGGCACCATTGGCCTGACTTCGCGCTATATCTAAACGCGTAAAAGGTTGTAGTACCTGACCCAGTTGATCTTCGGGCAGTCCTTTGCCATGGTCGACTATGTCTAGTCGTATCATCGATTTTTCTACACTAGCGCTGATATGAATTTCAGTGATAGTTGTTCCGGGTGTTTTTCCGTAGCGTCGTGCGTTTTCTATGATATTCCTCACTAGACGATCTATCTCGGTTGGATTGCAGCGCAAACTTAGCCGTTCCGGGATATTCATTGTGATGGTGGTATCTGATCGCCGTTGATATTCTGCGGTAATTTTTCGTAGCGATGCCGCCAGATCATGCATCGTAAAGTTGGCCGGTTCAGCCGGGCGAGCATAGTCTAAAAATTGCGCGATGATAGCTTCCATCTGCCCCAGATCGGATTGCATACCTTTTAATGCATCCTCCGATAATCCTGCCATTTCAACTTCCAGCAGCATACGAGAAATCGGCGTACGTAAATCATGCGAAATACCTGCCAAGATAACGGCACGGTCTGATTCCACCTGTTTGAGATCATGCACCATCTGGTTAAAGCTTTGATTGGCTTCGCGTATTTCGGCTGGACCTTGCTCGGGTAATTCAGCTGGAGTCTCTCCGCGCGCAACGGCACGCGCAGCCGATGAGATGCGCGATAGAGGTTGGTTGATCAGTCGGCTTATAAATGCAGCGCCTATTAACGACAACAACAGCGTGACAGTAGCCCAACCCAGCCATTGCACGCCTGACGCTTGCTCTACGCGGTCACGATCAAGCATGAGCCAATAGTCGTCATCATCAATACGAAAACTCACCCAAAAGCCACGTATGTCATTCACATAACCCGCAAAGTGGGTGTCTTGACCTAATCGTGCTTGTACGTTGTCTTCAATGACTTGTGATAGATCACTTTCAGGCATGGGTTCAACATCATCATCTTCTTCACGTGGATAAACACGTATGCCCTGGGTCGAGGCCAGATCAAATAATAATTCGCGCCGCAAAGCAGGATTGGAGTGCAGTAATGCTGCGCGTGTGATGGTGACGATAGAGACGACTTGTGCGGCGACTTGTTCGCCACGCGGTGTACGTTCAACGACATGAAAGCTGGCCACCCACGCCCCCATGCTGGTAGCAATCAGAAACGCTAAGAGAAAAAAAGTACGCCAAAACAGGCCGCTACGCAAACCAGATAGAAATTGCATTGGTGGTGGGTTATCGGGATTGTTCATCCGGTATAAAGACGTAACCAAGTCCCCAGACTGTTTGTATAAAACGCGGCAGCGATGGATCAGGTTCGATTAATTTGCGCAGCCTGGAGATTTGCACATCCAGGCTACGATCAAAAACTTCATACTCACGACCACGTGCAAGCTCCATTAATTTTTCTCGGGAGAGTGGTTGACGAGCGTGGCGCGCAAGGACTTTTAATACAGAGTATTCACCTGTGGTGAGTGCGACGGGTTGACCAGATTTAGTCAACGAGCGCTTAGCAAGATCGAATTCGAATTCCCCAAATTGATAGAGCTCCGTATGATCTGATGGCGCACCCGGTAAATCGGTGGGTGTAACGCGTCGTAGAACGGCCGCAATGCGGGCCACCAGTTCACGCGGATTAAAAGGCTTGGGCAGATAATCATCTGCGCCTATTTCTAAACCTGTTATGCGATCGGCATCTTCACCTTTGGCAGTGAGCATGATGATAGGTGTGCTGTCGCCACCACCGCGAAGTCGACGACAAATAGAAAAGCCATCTTCACCCGGCAGCATGAGATCGAGCACCAGGAGATCAAAGCGTTCGCGTATCCAGAGACGATTCATTTCAATCGCATTGACTGCAACCGACACTGAAAATCCGTGCTCACTTAAAAAGCGTTTGAGCAGGTCTCTCAGACGGGCATCATCATCAACGACCAGTATCTTTGCCTGGCTGCTGGGAGTGCGTCGCGAGGGTACGGGTTTGGGAGCGTTTGTCGAGTCCATGGCGCTATGGTAACGTCGTTCCTGGCTATGATTGCACTATGCCGTGTCATGATTACAAAGCTTTACAAATTAGACGATCAGCAAAAGTGCGGAATGGCGATAAAACCCAGAACAAACGGCATCCCTAGTCCATGAAAATCCTGAACTATCTTGTTTTTAGCTTTCTCTTGATGAGCTCTTTGTGCCAGACCCTAACGGCAGCGG
>CAYUDI010000026.1:12897-19135 GCA_964443585.1 uncultured Bifidobacterium sp. | reverse complement strand
CTCGAAGAAAAGCGCTATCGTTATGTAACGCGCACACAAGCGAATGCCACTATAGAGATGTTGTCGACTGTTTTGTATCTCTTGAAAACTAAACCAGACATCAAAACTATCGCCGTAATGAATCAAGATTACGCATGGGGACGTGATTCTTGGGAATTGTTCCGTAATGCCTTACACGCGCTCAAACCAGACGTAAAAATTGTCGCTGAGTTGTTTCCAAAATTTGGCGCAACCGATTACTCGACCGAGATTAGTCGTTTGCAGGCATTGCGTCCCGATGTGATCTTATCAACATCGTGGGGCGGCGATTTGGACACGTTTGTTCGTCAAGCCTCACAACGCGGCTTGATGAAATCATCGCTGTTGGTTTTGCCTCTGGCTGAGAGTTCACTCGAGCGTTTGGGCACTGCTTTACCCGATGGTGTAATCGTTGGCGCACGCGGTGATCACTACTTCCTTCACCCACAATATAAAGATGAACCTAAGCTGAAAAACTTCACCAAGAAGTTTCAGGAAAAAACAGGGGCTTATCCTATCTATCCCGTGTTTCACATGGTGCAAGCGCTGGATGGCTTAGTTGCGGGCTACCAAAAAGCTATTAAGATAAACAAAGGTCAATGGCCGTCCACGGAGCAAGTGGCCGATGCAATGCGCGGTCTTGAGTTCCGCGGTTTGACTGGGGTAGTGAAGATCCGTGAAGACGGTCAAGGCTTGGAAGATCAGCTGTTGGGCGTGACGCGTAAAGTGGCAGGCTACAACTTTCCTGTCTTAGAAAAAATCATGATTTATCCCGCTGATTTAATCAGCACACCAGTAGGTCAAAAATCACCTGAGTGGGTTAAGACAATCAAACCTGAATTGATCAACAACCCACGCTTTAAACAGCTCAACTGATCTGGTTGATATTTTCTCTGTCCTGTCATGCTGAGTTTTGCATGACAGGGCTTACTGAATTTTTTTCTGACGGTATTTGAAAGACGGCTATGTCGCAGGACATTTATATTTTGGCGGTGTTGGACGGCTTGTCCTACGCCGCTTTGCTTTTTCTGGTCGCGCTAGGCATGACACTCGTGTTTGGCGTGATGAATATTGTGAACATGGCGCACGGAAGTTTTTATGCGCTAGGTGGCTACATGGCCGCCACGCTAGGATTGTGGGCCACCGCTCATGGCGCTTCTCCGGCCTGGTCACTGTTGATACTTCCTTTGGCAGCAATCATCGTTGGTTGCGTGTTCGGTGCGCTGATGGAAACCTCCTTGATGCAGCACATCTATAACAAGGATCCGATTCTTCAATTGCTGATTACGTTTTCAGCCTTCATGATTTTTGAAGATTTGCAGCGTTTGGTGTGGGGTACACAACCTTATTTTGTCTCCGATATCGTCAACTATTTAGGTACCGCAGATATTTTAGGCATCACCTATACACGCTATCAATTGATGGTGGTACCGGGTGTCGCGTTAGTCGTGTTCGTTGCCTTGCGCAGCTTCCTTAAATTAAGCAGCATAGGTCGACAGATCGTTGCGGTATCGCATAACCGCGAAATATCCACAGCACTTGGCATCAATGTAAAACGCATATCGCTGCTGACGTTTGTTGTGGGTTCTATTCTTGGTGCCTTAGCTGGCGCATTAGCTTCGCCGACTGTCTCGTGGGTGCCGGGCATAGGCGGCGAGATGATCGTTTTATCATTTGCAGTGGTAGCAACCGCTGGTCTGGGTCAAATTGAAGGCGCATTAGTTGCTGCGATTCTGATTGGATTAGCGCGATCATTTACTGTGTATTTACTTCCGGAACTCGAAGTCTTAATTCCTTTCCTGATTATGGTGCTGGTATTGCTGTTCAGGCCGCAGGGATTGTTTTCTGTCGCGCAGTCAAGGAGAGTGTGATGAACCGCGCGAAAATTGTCGTCATCCTGTTAGCGCTCGTTGCTTTGCTGCTGCCGGTTGCTCTGCCATGGATTAAGACACCTTTAATTCTGGGTACGGCGTTTGGTATTGCAGCATTAGGTATCTCTATTTTAATCATCTCGGGTCAGATTTCATTTGGACACGCGATGTTTGTTTGTGCCGGTGGTTATGCCGTTGCATTCGTTTCACGACAATGGCCTCACCTAGATAGCGCCTGGCTGCTAGCGGTAGGTGCAGCAACAGGAGTCGTACTCGGCATCGTTGTGGGTTCATTTGTGGTTCGTTATCGCGCTATTTTCTTTGGCATGCTGAACTTGGCTTTATCCATGGTCTTGTTCGCAGCGCTGGGTAAATTTTTTAATCTAACGGGTGGTACCGATGGTTTGCGTCTAGAACGTGCACCATTTTTTGGCATGAATCTCGAGCGCGATGCCTTTGAAAGTGTGCTGTTGGTAGTGGGAGTCGCGCTGGCTTTGCTATCAGGCTGGCTAGTTCAGCGGTATCTACGGTCAGTGGCAGGGCAAGCGTTATCCGCGATTAAAACCAACGAAACCCGTCTTGAGTATGTCGGTATTTCTGCCTATCAAACGCTTTGGATTGGTTACATCATCTCGGCCACGCTGTGCGGATTGTCGGGCGCGATCTTCGCTATTGCACAAGGTTTGGTGACTCCTGAAATGGGTTACTGGGTTCGTTCCGGTGAAATTGTGTTTGTCGCTATTTTGGGTGGTGTTGGACATCCTGTCGGTGCATTCATCGGTGCGGGCATTTTTGAATTCGTCAAATTATTTGCCGCCGCCTATCTCACCGGTGCTTGGCAGATGGTGTTAGGTTTTGTGTTAATCGCGATGGTATTTTTGGCACCGCGCGGCATTTCCGCCATGCTTGAACAGCGAACTACGTCGAAGCGGGAGGATGTATGAGTACACCGCTATTACAAACAAAAGATCTGCAGCTAGCTTTCGGTGCTGTGGTGGTCGCAGACCATATTGATTTTTCGCTGACTGAGGGCGAACGCTTAGCCGTGATCGGACAAAACGGTGCTGGCAAAACGACGTTCATCAATATATGTACTGGCTTGATCAGGCCGCAGGCGGGTCGCGTTTTCTTTGAAGGTAAAGACGTAACCGAACTCACACCTCGTGCGATTGCGCTGCGCGGCATGGTGCGCTCTTTCCAATTGCCGCAACTATTTACAGAACACACCGTACGCGACTGTATTCGCATTGCTGCGGCGGGTAAGCGTAATCGTTTGGGTCTGTGGACGCCCTTAGCAAAGGCGGTTGATGACGACGAGGTAGCACGCATATTAACGATGGTGGGTTTAGATAAACGTGCCGACGAATTGTCGGGTGCCTTACCCGAAGGTCAGCGTAAATTGCTAGATATCGCGATGGCGCTGATTATGAAACCACGTTTGCTTATTCTTGATGAGCCGACCTCAGGTGTGTCGTCAGATGAAAAACACGGTTTGATGAAGACCATCATGAATGCGCTGGACGCACAAAAAGTAACCGCCATTTTTGTCGAACATGATGTGGATATCGTTTCGCAGTACTCCACTCGCGTGGCTGCCTGGATTGCGGGTCGAATTGCTGCTGATGGCACACCAGAGGCCGTGCTGGCTGATCCTGAAATTCGTAAAAATGTGATCGGAGAATGACATGCTGAAACTACAGAATGCCAGCGCCCGCATTGCAGGTATTACGGTACTGCGTGACATAACGACAGAATTTAAACCCGGTCAGTTACTTGCGGTAGTGGGGCGTAATGGTGCTGGCAAGACCACACTGCTGCGTTCTATCATGGGTTTGCTTCCGCTTTCTACAGGCAGTATTTCGATTGATGGCCATGATCTAAGCAAAATACCAGGCCATCGCCGCACTGAATTTGGTATCGGCTACGCACCAGAAGACCGAGCGATGTTTCCAACCTTTACGGTGGAAGAAAATCTTCGCCTCTCGTGTGAAGTGTTAGGTCTGCCAAAAACAGAAGCTGATCGTCGTTTGGCGCGAGTGCTGGACGTCGTGCCGCAACTAGAACCTATGTTGGTGCGTTCTGGTGCTGCGCTGTCAGGTGGTCAAGGAAAAATGGCGGCACTTGGTCGAGCACTCATGGCGGGTACCCGGTTGGTGCTGCTTGATGAACCTTTTCAGGGTTTAGCACCGGTACTGGCGAATCAATACACTGAAGCGCTGCGCAAATTACATCAGTTATCACCTGAACTATGCATCGTGGTAACGGAATCCAATCGCAGCTTGCTGCGTGATTTGCCGGATGCTACGTTGACACTAGAACGCGGTGAGCTTATCGATAGTGAGTTGGCTGCACACTAAAGTCACAGCGCACATCGAACAACAATTAAATCCAACTATACAAGAGGCGAAACGCATGCCAACTTTATTAATCGATGGTAAATGGGTTGCGGCCACGGGTGGCCAGACTATCGATGTCATCAATCCATGTGACGCAATCGCTTATGCCACCATAGATCGTGGTACTGCCGCAGATATTGATTTGGCTGTTAAAGCCGCGCAGCGCGCAATGGACGGTGCGTGGGGCAATTTAACCGCGACTGAGCGTGGTCGTATTTTAGTTAAAGCAGGTGAGCTGATTTTAAAAAAATCGGAAGAGATAGCGCAAATAGAATCACGTGATACGGGCAAACCTGTTTCAGTGGCACGCGCTGATGTGGTGGCTGTTGCGCGCTATTTTGAATACTTTGGAGGCGCAGCTGACAAGCATCACGGCGAACAAATTCCTTACCTTAATGGGTATAACGTTCAGGTAGTACGTGTGCCTCATGGCGTAGCAGGCTTGATCATTCCCTGGAACTATCCGGCGCAAATGTTTGGCCGCACGGTAGCGCCTGCACTGGCGGCCGGTAATGCCTGTGTATTAAAGCCCTCTGAAGATGCCTGCATGTCAGGATTAAAACTAGCCGAGTTAATGGTAGAGGCGGGATTGCCGCCGGGCGCATTAAATTTAATCACTGGCTATGGCTATGAAGCCGGCTCAGCACTAACCTCACATGCTGACATTAACTTCGTTAGTTTTACTGGCTCACCTGAAGTGGGTGTCATGGTGCAGGAAGCAACGGCAAAAAATTCTGTCGCTTGCGCGTTGGAACTCGGTGGTAAGTCACCCCAGATTGTGTTTAATGATGCCGATCTCGACAAAGCGTTGCCTATCATCGTTAAAGCCATTACTCAAAATGCAGGTCAGACATGTTCCGCGGGTAGTCGTCTGCTAATACAACACGATATTTATGACGTATTCGTAGCTCGTGTGGCTGAAGCTTTCAAAAAAGTGCGCGTCGGTACACCGGAGATGGATTTCGATTGCGGCCCTATCGTCAATAAAAAACAATTTGAGCGAGTCACGCATTTTATTGATGACGCTATTAAAAGTGGCGTACCACTGCTAGCTCAGGGAATAGTTGCTGACGGCGTTTCTAACGATGGCTATTTTGTAGCGCCTGCTTTGTTTGGTGCAGTACCGCGCGATCACCGTCTGGCCTGCAAAGAAGTATTTGGCCCGGTGCTGGCAGCTATGCCATTTAAAGACGAAGACGATGCGGTTCACCTAGCCAATGCAACTGAATATGGATTGGTATCGGGTATCTGGACAGAGAACGGCGGGCGTCAACAACGCATGGCTAAACGTATGCAATCGGGACAAGTATTCATTAATTGCTATGGAGCCGGTGGTGGCGTTGAATTGCCGTTCGGTGGCATGAAGCGCAGCGGACATGGCCGTGAAAAAGGCTTTGTTGCTTTAGAAGAATTCAGCACACTCAAAACCGTCGTGCAGTATCACGGGTGATTATTTAAAACGGCGAAGTAACGGAGACGACATGGGACAACTGCAGGGAAAAGTAGCGATCATTACGGGCGCAGGTAGCGGCTTTGGTGAAGGCATGGCCGAAGCCTATATACGCGAGGGTGCAAAAGTTATTATTGCTGACCTCAATGCAGCAGCGGGCGAACGGGTAGCTAACGCCTTGGGCGAACATGCTAAAGCGGTAGCCACTGATGTGGCGAGTATGGAGTCAGTCGCTGCGATGGTTAAGATCTGTATCGATAGCTTTGGCGTGCCTGATATCGTGATTAACAACGCAGGCACGACGCATAAAAATCAACCCATGCTGCAAGTGGATGAAAAAACTTTTGATCGCATGTTTGCAGTTAATGTGAAATCTATTTACTACATGGCTCATGCTGTGATTCCCGCCATGCGTGAACGAGGCAAGGGTGGTGTGATTCTGAATGTGGGGTCTACTGCGGGTATACGCCCACGTCCGGGTTTGTCTTGGTATAACGGCTCTA
>CAYUDI010000026.1:0-12887 GCA_964443585.1 uncultured Bifidobacterium sp. | reverse complement strand
CGCAGTAAATTTGCTGTCTAAATCGATGGCTGTTGAGCTAGCACCTGATCGCATACGCGTGAACGCTTTGTGCCCGGTCATGGGTGCAACCGGTTTGCTCGCTGATTTTATGGGTGTTCCTGACACACCGGAAAATCGTGCGAAGTTTGTTTCGACCATACCATTAGGTCGCTTTTGTGAACCCCGCGATATGGCGGCTGCTGCGGTATTTCTGGGTACCGATGCGGCTGAGTTTTTAACCGGAATAGAATTTCCGGTTGATGGTGGCCGCACTATCTGACGCGTTGATATTTTCGGAGAATCTGTATGAAAACACGTGCTGCTGTATTGCATACGCTGGATACGAAAGCGCCTTTTGCGCAAAGTAAGCCATTAAAAATTGAAGAAATAGAACTCGACAATCCAGGTATGGGTGAAGTGCTGGTCAAAATGACCGCTGCAGGTTTGTGTCATTCCGATCTCTCCGTCATTACCGGTGTGCGCCCGCGACCTGTGCCTATGGCATTGGGTCATGAAGCGTCAGCCACGGTCGTTAAAGTGGGTGATGGTGTGGTGAATTTAAAAGCGGGTGACAGAGTGGTTTTGGTATTCGTGCCTAGTTGCGGTAATTGCATGCCATGTATGGAGGGTCGTCCGGCATTGTGTGAGCCGGGTGCTGAAGCGAATGGTAAAGGCACCTTGTTGTCTGGTGAGCGTCGCTTGCATTTGGGTCAGCAGGCGGTAAATCATCATGTGGGTGTGTCGGCTTTTGCAGAGCATGCCGTGGTGTCGCAGCGTTCTTGTGTGAAGGTTGATCAGGATATCGATCCGGTGGAATCAGCGTTATTTGGTTGCGCAGTGTTGACGGGGGTTGGCGCGGTAGTCAACACAGCCAAAGTGCAGCCAGGTCAAACTGCGGCGGTGGTTGGCTTGGGTGGTGTGGGTATGTGTTCTTTGTTGGGCGCTGTCGCTTCAGGCGCACGTGAGGTAATCGCGATCGATTTAAATGACGCCAAGCTATTAGCTGCCCGCGATTTGGGTGCGACGTTTACTATCAACGCACGTGATCCAGATGCTGCAGCCAAGGTAAGGGAATACACCAAAGGCGGTGTTGATTTTGCATTTGAGATGGCTGGTGTTGTACCAGCGATGGAACTCTCTTATCGTATTACCAAACGCGGCGGCACGACGGTGACGGCCAGCCTATTTCACCCGCAGCATACCTGGCCGCTACAGCAAGTGAGCTTGGTTGCGGAAGAACGCACACTAAAAGGTAGCTATATTGGATCATGCATACCGGCGCGAGATATTCCGCGTTACATAGGCTTGTATTTGAAGGGCAAGCTGCCAATTAATAAATTACTGGGCGAGCGTCTTGCACTGGATGACATCAACCGTGGTTTCGACAAACTCGATGCCGGCGAAAGCATGCGGGATCTGGTGGTTTTTTAACTGCATATTTTGATCTGATATGTTGCAGTAGTTTATCGATATTGCCCGTCGCAGGGGAGTGCTGTTAACAGCACTCCCCGAACTCAAGCATTCATCATTTTCCGTTTTTGTTTTCCTTGGGTATCCGATACACGATAGCGCGCCCGACGATCTCCCATCAAATCGCGTAGATCACGAATACTTAACTGCGTCACTTCGTGCATCCGTATAAGTAATGAAGCTCCTACTGGCAAAGTGCGATGGCGTATTTTGCTAATCACCGGAGGCGCGACTTCCAATGCTCTGGATAAGGCTGCATCATTTTTCAAATGCATGCGCTCACGTAAAGTATCTAGCAGACGATTCGGATCATAGGTTTCTTCATAGGACTGGGTAGGTGATTGACGATCGCGTTGCGTGTGTTTCATGACTATCCTCACATCAAAGTGATTTCCCCATAGCCTATCAAGGTCACCACAAACCGAAGGTGTAACCACTTGGAATACTCATGGGGTTAGGGACGAAGGGTCGAAAACGGCCATAGGGATCAAAGCTACCCATACCCAAATTCATAGGCTGTGTCATTAAACGGGGTGGTTCTCGGTAGGCATTGGCCAAGGCTTGCATCATGGGCGCACCCATACCGGCACCCATCATCTGTGTTGAGTAGGAAGGTGCAAGACCCACAGCGCGCACTACATCCGGCAGACCGTAACCTGTACGTCGCTGATCACCTGGAACAACCTGACGGCATGACATTTTAATGAGTTGAAAAAGTCGTTCAACGCGTTCGGCACTGCGCTGACCAACCGCCGCTTGAAACTCTGGATGATGCGCCAGCACTAAAGCAGCCAATCCTGCGACATGTGGCGCAGCCATGGAGGTGCCATCCCACGCAGCAAAGTTATTCTCTGGTACAGACGAGGTGATCGCTACACCCGGAGCGCACACACCTACCTCAGGACCAAAACAACTAAAGCGCGCAGCAAAATAACCATTGGCATCGACTTGTGGCGTGATGCTTTGCACATGATAGCTATCGGGCGGAAATTCATTAATGCGACCTATCGCAGCCACGGCCAATACATTGGGCGACGAAGCCGGATACTGCACCGCGCCGGACGAATTACCCGCAGCAACTATACAAGCCACACCGGCTTGTTTGGCGCGTACGATTTGCTGCTCCAGTGCTTCGGAAGGTTCGGCACCGCCCAGACTAAGATTGACGACATCGATTTGTTTTTCAATACAGTATTCGAGCGCTTCTATCAGTTGACTAATTTGACCACCAGGGAAGAGCTTGCACGTATGGATTTCTGCTTCAGGAGCAAAGCCCCGCACGCCCCAGCTGGAATCTTTACCCGCGATGACACCAGCGCAATGAGAGCCATGAGAAAGGGTATCTACACTCCAGCTGCTGGCATCCTGCGTTTTATTGATGATGTCATAACCACGCGTGATTTTTACTAGATCTTGATGGCTGGTCGCTGTACCCGAATCGACTATCGCAATACGTATACCTTGACCGCGATAATGTGCAGGCAGTTGATCCAAGCGCATTGCTTTCTGGCCCCATGTCAGTTGCTGTTGTTGTGGGAAATTAGCTAATGCTGGCCAGTCGGAGAGGGCACGCAATCCTATGACATTGACTTCGCTGTTACTAACGTCGGGTTGTTCCTGACTAAAGCTCCAGTAATCCATGCGCGGCTTAACGTACAGGCGTCGCAAACTTTGCGCTGTTTCACCAATGAGACTGAGCTTGACGCGACCCTTGGCATCCGTGATGCCGGTTGCTGGCAGCAGACCACCAAACAAATAGACTTCGGCATCTTTAATAGGATTGCCATTGCCCAGCACAAGAAATTCTGCTGTGAATGCAGCACCTGTCGTGGGTAGGTTGCAGTTCACCAGCGACACCTGGGGGTAATTGACGTCGAGCAGTTGCAATGGCTGATCGCGCTCGACGATGAGTTGTCCTTGCGCTTGCAAGGAGAGTGAACGTGCCTTGTCGTCAGTCATGCGTGCCACCAGCACTGCGGTACTGTCGGACATGCCCGCTGCCAGGGTGCCAACGGCATGCTTAGGTCCAACGCGATCAATAATTTCTATGTCGGGACTTTCGCGCAAAGCCTGTTCGACAGCAGAAAACTGCATAGGGGAGAGCCCCATCATTTGCATTTGCGGATTTCGTCGCGGGGCAATTAGGAACTGACCTTTGCGTTGTTTTAATTCGCGTGTTTTACCTCCTTGAGCGCTGGCAGATGAGGTGCCAGAGGCCGCAGTAGTTGTAGTGCTTGATACACCACTCTGCACACCACTGGTATCTGATGCCGCACTCGTACTACTTTGCGTTTCAGTTGCAGATGACTCCGATTTGCTAGCCATGGTAGTCCTTTCCCATTAATCGACCGATAAGGAATTACTGTTTTTCAAACATTGACAATGATTGGTCAGCCTCGATTTTTAGCTCACCGACGGTGCTAAAAAGTTGTTTGAGCTGCGCTGCTTTAGCATGGGACATCTCATACACAGCGGTATGAGGTAAGCCAATCGGTCCAACGGTATCGATCAACTGTAATGATGGATCTTCATAGCCGGTACTGATGAACTCATTTAGTTTGTCGGGGTTAACGCAACTAATTAGATAGCGACCAGCGCCGGATTTTTCTTCGAGTGTCTGCATACGATGTCCTGTCTAGAAACCCTGCCGCATAAAGCGGCAGGAAGCTAGTATTGATACCGCCAATCAGTGCAGCGTTTGCTGCGATCCTGCATAGCCTTGTTGAATTCCACCTTGGTAGGCTTGATAAGGCTGTTGCTGTTGCGCGATCTGCTGCGCAAGTTGCTGTAATTGCTGCATCTGTTGTAGTTGCTGCATTTGCTGAAGCTGCTGAAGCTGCTGTAATTGTTGCATCTGCTGCGCATAGGCTTGTTGTAGTGCATCCGTTTGGAAAGGCATCAGCCGACCAACTTGGGCAACCACGTTACCTATGGCCCCACCCAAAGCAGGCTGGCCATAAATACCACCGATGGCTGCACCTACAGGTTGTCCTATTTGTCCCAGAAAATTGCCATACACACCTTGAGGCATTAACTGCTGCTGTTGTTGGAGTTGCTGTAGTTGCTGGAGTTGTTGAAGCTGCTGCAGTTGCTGTTGAATTGCGTTGGCTTGTTGAATTGCGTTGGCTTGTTGGATTGCGTCTGCCTGAAACGGTAGCAAACGACCCAACTGACCAGCGACGTTTCCTATTTGACTGCCCAATCCTGATCGACCAAAGATGCCTCCTATGGTGCTACCCAGTGGACGCCCTATCTGTCCTATCAGATTACCGAAAAATCCCTGCGGTGAAAGTTGCTGCTGCTGTGCATAGGCCTGCGTTATTGGATCCATTTGAAATGGAAGCAGTGCACCACCTATTCCGCCCAGCGTTTGACCCAGTTGATTGCCCCAATTCGCATTACCTGCCAGGCTGCCGAGTTCATTACCAGCTATGCCTCCTAATGTTCCTCCGATCATGCTACCTAGCAGACCTTGCGGCGCTAACTGCTGACCGCTATAGCCGCCCCATTGTTGAATGCCATTCATAGTCGCTCCTGAGAGTATGAAAAAATATAAACCACGATTATTGCAACGCATACTTCTGCGTCACGTACAGCGTATGGTTATCTCGGAGGCTAATGATTGCAAATGGATTGAGACTTTACTTGAGAGGCCTCAAGAATCGGTAGCGCGTTTGATTACAGATCAAAAACGTAAAGAAATTTTTGAATTTTTTTTAAAGACGAAAAAAAACCGTGCAAGCTTTGCAGCACTGCACGGTCTTGAATACTAAAAATTATTAATGACTATTTCACTAACAGTGTGAACGGATGAACATACGCTTGCAGTGTCACCAATATACCCACGAGTGCGGCAAGTGCAATCGAGTGGAAGAAAACATATCGCAAAATTTCACCTTCATGGCCATACCATTTGGTGGCTGTTGATGCGACTACGATAGATTGCGCATCAACCATTTTGCCCATTACGCCGCCTGAGGAATTGGCCGCTGCCATGAGTACCGGGCTAAGACCCAGCTGCTCAGCTGAGGTGCGCTGCAATCCACCAAACAGCACATTCGATGCCGTGTCTGAACCAGTCAAGGCTACACCCAACCAACCCAGCAAGGTTCCAAAGAACGGATAAAAAACACCGGTGTTTGCAAATGCCAAGCCTAGTGCAGAGTCAACACCTGAATAACGCGTTGCATAGCCTAATGCCAGCATGGCAGCAATGGTCAGCAGTGAATAACGCAGCAACTTGAATGTATCCCAATAGACCGCCAGCATTTCACGAATTTTGTAACCCATCAGAAATGCCGACACAACGGCCGATATGAAAATGCCCGTGCCAGTAGCGGATAACCAATTGAGTTTAAAGATGGCTTCTTCAATTTTCGGCACAGCTGCGACTGGCGGCATTTTCTGAACCAGCATGTGCAAATGCGACCATTCGATTTTGATGATCGAAATACCATCCAATACTTTTTTCCACTCAGGGATACCCCACATCAAAACCACCACTGACAAGACCAGCCAAGGTGTCCAGGCGTTCATGACTTCTTTGCGAGTGTAGCCATGACCAGTACTGCTGGTTGCAGGGCTTGATTCGTTGTCTTCAAATTTACCAGTAGGTGAAGTCCAAATTTCTTTGGGCTGCCAAACTTTTAGAAAGAGTGTTAAGCAAACCATGGACGACACAGCTGCGCCAACGTCGACCAACCACGGGCCGTGATAGTTGGAGATGAAATACTGAGGAACCGCAAATGCGGCGCCAGCAACCAATACAGCTGGCCAAATAGCCAACATGCCGCGAAAACCGCAGAAAGCCCAAATCAACCAAAACGGCACGATCAATGAAAACACGGGTAACTGACGACCGACCATGCCTGACAACTCCAGCATGTCCAAACCGGTCACTGCGGCCAGCGCGATAATAGGTGTTCCTAAAGCGCCGTAAGCAACCGGTGCTGTGTTTGCAATCAGCGATAAACCGGAAGCAGCCAATGGTGCAAAACCTAAACCAATGAGCATGGCACCGGTCACAGCAACCGGTGTACCAAATCCACCGGCACCTTCAAAAAATGCACCAAACGAAAAAGCGATCAGCAATAACTGCAATCGTCTATCGCTGCTTATACCCGCTATGCTTTCACGCAGTATGGTGAATTGACCTTTGCGCTCGGTGAGTTGATATAAAAAGATGACGTTGAGAATAATCCAGCCGATAGGAAACAAGCCGTAAGCAGCACCATACAGCGCAGCAGAGACTGCAATGTCGGCCGGCATGGTGAAACCCCAAATGGCAACGACGAGGGCAGCAACCAAGCCCATTAATGCAGCAATATGCGCTTTGATATGAAAGAAGGCCAGGGCGGCCAACATCACCACAACCGGAATGGCTGCCGCAAGGGTGGACAACCAAACATTATTAAATGGGTCGTAGATTTGTGACCACATAAACTTATCTCCTAAAAAAACTGTATGTCTGGCTTCATCTTCGCGTGGCGAGCGATGAGCCCCTTGTTATTATTTAACTCACCATCATATTGAACGCTTGTAACCTTGTCCACGTTCAGTCAGCCAAGAAGAAAGCGAAATTTTCACCCAAAGATGAAAATTCTTACACGCGGTTTCTAATGCCGCATGAATTCGTTTAGCGCTGCGCCGTTTTTACCGAGCCAAATACAGCAGGGTAGCCCGATGGCAGGCATCGGTAATATTGCGGTGAACCGCTCACGCTGCCGCCTAGTTCTGCTGCAGCGCGCCATGGCCAACGTGGATCAGCAATCATGGCGCGAGCCAGTGCAACCATATCCGCCTTGCCTTGTTCAAGTATGGCTTCAGCTTGCTTGGGCTCGGTGATTAAACCAACGGTAATGATAGGAATCTTGACTTCGGACTTGATTTTTTCTGCGAGTGGAACTTGGTACCCCGGGCCTAACGTGATTTTTTGGTGAGGCGATACACCGCCCGACGAAATATCCAGAAAATCAGCACCCATGGACTCGAGACGCTTGGACAAAACGACGCTTTGCTCAACATCCCATCCACCATCAACCCAATCCGTTGCAGACAAGCGTGCGCCTACGGCCATATCGGCACCCGCTACTTCGCGCACAATCTTGAAAGCTTCTAATACAAAACGCATGCGATTTTCCAGTGACCCGCCGTATTCATCCGTACGAGTATTGGATATCGGTGATAAAAACTCATGCAGCAAATAACCATGAGCAGCATGCATTTCAATGACATCCAAACCTAATTCGCGAGCACGACGCGTACTGTCAGCAAAACTGTTGAGTAAATCAGTAATGTGTTGTTTGCTTAATTCAGCAGGAATTAATTCGCCCTCCTTATGAGCAAGCGCTGAAGGTGCATAGGTTTTCCAACCACCCTGATCAGGTGTCATTAATTCGCCGCCTTCCCAGGGTCTGCGGCTGGAAGCTTTTCTGCCGGCATGACCCAACTGTATAGCTAGTTTGATGGGTGATACTGCACGCATGTAATCGACTAATTTTTTTAACGCAGCAAAATTATCATCGTTGTACAAGCCGACGCAACCGGGAGTAATTCGTCCTTCCGGACTTATGGCCGTTGCTTCAATAAACAATAAACCTGCACCCGATAGCGCGAGTGAACCTAAATGTGCGTGATGCCAATCATTGACATTGCCGTCAATCGCAGAGTACTGACACATGGGAGAAATCATGATGCGGTTGGGTAGATGCACAGGACCCAGATGAATGGGTGTAAAAAGTAGCGGGGTAGTCATGAGTAAAAACCTTTAAAAATACAAACGACGAGCATCTGATTGAGCGCGTTATTTTTTGGTGACTGGCGTCGAAATGAGATTGGTCACATGCTCGTTAGTGTTAGCTGGTGCTTGCGGAAGCAAATGACCTAGCTTGTTTGCTTTGGTTGCAAGATAGTGTGAGTTAAAACGCGTGCTGCCCGCGACGTGTTCGACTCGTTCGACGTGTAGTCCTAATTCTTCCAGTGCGGTGATTTTGCGTGGGTTGTTAGTCATCAAACGTAATGACTGAATTCCAAAGTGATTAAGCAGCGGGCCGCACAGTGCGTAGCTTCTCAGATCATCCGCAAATCCCAATTGATGATTGGCTTCCACGGTATCGGCTCCTAGTTCCTGGAGACCATACGCGCGGATTTTATTGAGCAGACCGATACCACGGCCTTCTTGACGAAGATATAGCACTATGCCGCGGCCTTCTTTGGCTATTTGTTTTAAAGCGGACTCTAGCTGGGTACCACAATCACAGCGTAAGCTAAACAAGGTGTCGCCTGTCAGGCATTCAGAATGTACGCGGGCTAGTACCGGCTGGCCATCATCTATGGAGCCTAGAGTAAGGGCGAGATGTTCTTTACCGCTGGATTTTTCAACAAAAGCATGCAGTTCAAATGTCGCCCAGGGGGTAGGTAAGGCGCAGTGTGCAGCATGCTCAAGTGAGATGGAAGGCTCGGTGGTGGTCTGGTGATACATACGTTGTTTCGGCTTTCTGGCATCAACAAAAACGCGGTGTCGCAGTGGCGAGGACCGTATTTGATGGAATTAGCCAGAATTATGCCGCAAATCATGCCGCCTTCCTTTATGACAGGCTTCCAGAGCCCGGATGCCAGATCGGCGGCAGGTACTCATACTTCGCGGTGTCTTGCCATGCTTCTAGTGTGGGCGCGGAAGGTTTTGAGTCATACGAGTTAACGTGACGCATAACATAGCCCGAATTATAGGCGTTAGTAAGGGTAAATTGACATCGAGTGACAGCTTCAATTTTGAAGCGTAACTGAAACATCGTTACCCGAATATTGCTGCCCTCTGTAGAACGACCTGAGAGTTTAAAGAGTAAATGGATATCTTCGGTTGGAATCAGTGTTCCAAAATGATTGAGAAATAATTCGGCGACCGCAACCTCGGAGGCTGTTAACTGCGCCGTATCACCAGCGTAGCAAAGCATGCGTGAATCGGGTAGCAAAGTTAAAACACCATAACCATGCTCAGATCGCAGACGTTGATTTCGTTTTAGGCTGGCAAAAATACGACGCACCAGATCATCTAACGATACGGGTTCGGTCAACCAGTCAAAGACAATTTCTGGCATATCAAGTAATTCAGCTGCAGGTATTTCTCGTCCCAATACCAGCACAACGGGAGTTATTTCCTGCGTAAGTCCGTGCTTTGATCGTACATGGAGTGATTCCCGGCGTTCTATCATGCGTAAATTTTCTATGGTTGCCAGATCTTGCACTTCCATAATGACGACGGATAACTCACCTGTGGGATTTTCTACGTGGTCGGAATTAAATGGAGGTGAAAGTGGTATGAGTTGCCAGTTGATTAGCTTGCCCTCCGTACCGGCGCGCGGGAAAGGCGATTTGGGTGAGGCTAGTGCTTTCGTAATTCGTTGATACAGTGCGTGCCCCATGACTCTCAATACGATCTTCATTAGCTATCCCCTGTTACAACTGGTTCTCACGTAGTGGCAAGACTCGCTTCTTGCCAATCTCTCATGTTTTCCCACAGATTGAATTCAAGTAGCTTTGCTCTTTCCGGAGATGCATACAGTCGGATTTCAATATCTGAATTCCATTGGTCGCCACCCGCGTTAAGTAATGTGCCGTTATGGATATCGTCACGAACGCAGCGCTCTGGTAACCAGGCAATACCAGAACCATTGAGAGCTAGCCCACGCAATACTCTGGAATTAGCACTTTGCGCGACGACTGTGAAGTGGGGTGTACGCGGCCCGAAGCGGACGATGCCATTAACGATGCGTCCAAAAAAAGTCTCTGGCGGATAGAGCACGATAGGTATGGCGCTGCTATCAACTATCGACAAAGAAAATTTAGGTTCTCCCTCGACATTTGGAACGCAGACGGGTATGAGTCTGTCGTGAGCAAGAACTATAGATGCACACGCTTTTTCATCAACTGTCATAGGTGCAATGGCGCTGTAATACACCATCAGCAAATCGCACCGTCCATTCGACAGTGCCACCATGCCATCGTAGGTTTCTCCCGCAGTGATATCTAATTTCAAGCCAGTTATACGGCGATTAAGATGTTGTATCCACTCGGGTAAAAAATGGTCAATTAATGAGTGCGATATGAAAAGTTTGACGCCAGAGAAGGCGCGCGTTTTATGACCTAATGCGATGCGGGTATCTTGCAGTTGCCTCACCATTTCTCGGGCAGCATCGCGAAACAGATGACCAGCAACCGTTAGTCGGGGGGGAACAGTATCCCTATCTATCAGTGGTATTCCTATCCAGTCTTCCAGAGAGCGTATGCGACGGCTAAACGCAGATTGCGTAACGTTTCGGCTTTGCGCCGCACGAGTGAAGCTGGATAAATCGGAAAGTACCAGGAAGTCCTCCAGCCACTCGATATCCATATTGCCTCCAGCGAACTTTGATTGTATTTGGTGCAGTCATCACTTAAAAAAGTGACAATTACAGTCGGTTTTTTATTAATTATTAGATAACTTTACTAGCGCCGACTGTACTCAAAAAAGTTCCATTGAGGTAGTGGGTAGTGCATCCGGAAAAGGCGCACTGCATGAGGTTTACAACAAATGCGAGTGAGGTTGTGACATAGGCGCAACGGTTAGCATGAGCGTCATCGTCGCGTTAAGAAGCATTCCATAAAAAACTCAAAGCTCACGCATCGATTCTGGAGAAAAAACACGACACTGAAGCGTGATTATGCTCAGCCCAAAACCTCCGACAAGCCAAGGATAATTTGAGGGCATGGTGCAACAATCACTCAAAATTTTTTGTTCAGAGGGCCGTCAATAACGGTGACTAGCAGTAATAATTTTCCCTAAAGCAGTATGTGCAGTTATGTGTTCAGACGAAAAAAAACCGCCGGTTAACCGGCGGTTTTTCAGAAAACGTGCTTCATCAGTGTTGATGAATATCGTTATCTTTTGTTTCTGCTACAAACAAGGAGCCAATTACTGCAGTCATCAACGCGATAATAATTGGGTACCAGAGACCGAAGTAAATATCGCCCTTGAATGCCACCAGAGCAAATGACATGGTTGGCAGCAGACCACCAAACCAGCCATTGCCTATGTGATACGGCAAGGACATGGAGGTATAGCGGATACGGGTTGGGAACATCTCAACGAGCATCGCTGCGATCGGGCCGTAAACCATGGTCACATACAGCACCAAAATGAACAGCAAGAGTAAGACCATAGGTTTGTTGATCTGAGCCGAATCCGCTTTTGCAGGATAGCCGGCTTCTTTGGTCAATTCTTTCAGCTGATCAGTGAACTCTTTATCTTTGGCAGTTGCGTCTTCTTTGGAAAGACCAACAGCGCTGTAAGAATTAAGGACTTTGTCACCCACCCTGATCGACGCTGGGGTACCAGGTGCAGCTTCCTCGTTCTTGTAGTTTACCGAGGCGGCAGCTAGCTTGGCTTTGGCGATATCACACGATGAGGTGAACTTTTTGGTTCCGGTTGGGTTGAACTGGAACTGACACTCTGCCGGGTCTGCCACCACCACAACGGGCGAACTGTTTTGAGCAGCTTCCAACGCAGGGTTAGCGTAATGGGTGAGGGCTTTGAAAATCGGGAAGTAGGTGAGAGCTGCGATGATGCAACCCGCCATAATAATTCTCTTACGCCCGATCTTGTCTGAAAGGGTGCCGAACACAATGAAAAATGGCGTACCAATTAACAGCGATGCGGCAATCAGTATGTTAGCGGTAGGACCGTCAACCTTTAAGATTTGCGTCATGAAAAACAGCGCATAGAACTGACCGGTATACCAAACCACTGCTTGACCTGCCGTTAAACCAAACAAAGCAAGAATAACCAGCTTGAGGTTTTTCCACTGCCCGAAAGCTTCTGACAGAGGCGCCTTAGAAATCTTGCCCTCATCCTTCATGCGTTGGAACGCTGGAGATTCATTCATCGACAAGCGTATCCACACCGATATACCTAATAAGAAGATCGATACCAGGAAAGGAATACGCCAGCCCCAATCAGCAAAGGCTTCTTCACCTATCGCTGTACGAGTGGCCAGAATCACCATCAACGAAAGGAACAAGCCCAGAGTGGCCGTTGTTTGTATCCACGCAGTGAACGCACCACGTTTGTGATCAGGCGCATGTTCAGCAACGTAGGTAGCTGCGCCACCGTACTCACCACCCAAAGCCAGACCTTGCAAAATACGCAGAGTAATTAGAATGATAGGAGCGGCTATACCAATGCTGGCATAGTTAGGCAGCAGTCCGACGATAAAAGTCGAGGCGCCCATAAGTAGGATAGTGACTAGAAACGTGTATTTACGACCTACCATATCGCCTAAGCGGCCGAATACGATCGCGCCAAACGGACGAACCAAAAATCCAGCAGCAAAAGCGAGCAGCGCGAAAATGAAGGCGGTGTTGGGATCAGTACCAGCAAAAAA
>CAYUDI010000025.1:12588-19336 GCA_964443585.1 uncultured Bifidobacterium sp. | reverse complement strand
TAGCTACATCGGTTGCACCGGTGTGGTCATCGGCTATTACTCCTAGCATCATGATTTATCTGCCTTCGCTGGTAACGTAATGCCTGTCATTTGCGCATAGAGCTTAATCACTGCGCTATCGTCTTCCTGCCCAAAGCCTGCACCTGAGGCGCCTAAATACAACTGATGTGCTGAGGATGCCAAAGGCAACGCCATGGTGAGTTTTTGCGCTGCATCGAGCACGATGCCTAAATCTTTGACGAAAATATTCACTGCTGACAATGGTGAATAATCACCTGACAATATGTGAGGTACACGATTTTGAAACATCCAGCTCATACCCGCTGAATTACAAATTACTTCATACAATTGATGGGGGTCGGCACCAGCCTTGATACCCAGCGCCATGGCTTCACACGCAGCCGCGATATGCACACCCGCCAAATGCTGATTCACCATTTTTACAGTGGAGCCTGGGCCGGCATGCTCACCAAGTCGATACACTTTTCCTGCATACGCTTGCAGCACATCTTCTGCAATAGCAAACGCATCGGGTTTACCCGAGGCCATCACGGTCATCTCTCCCGCCTCTGCCTTGACCGCACCGCCCGACACAGGGCCATCGATAAAATGCAGCCCAAGCTCATTGAGTTGTTTTTCCCAGAGAGGAGGAAGAGACGGATCCACGGTTGCCGCAGCAATAATGACGCTGCCGGGTCTAGCTTTGGAAGCCAGACCATTTTCTCCAAATAAAACCGCTTCGGTTTGGGCTGCATTGACAACTAACACCAGGAATGCATCACACTCAGCTGCAAGTGCATTGATATCACTGGCAACTTTGCCGCCGGTATCGGTAAATCGTTTAATGTTTGCCGGGCTGATATCTAAGCCCACGGTAGGAAAACTTCTACGGCGAGCACTAATGGCCGCGCCGTAACCCATCGTGCCTAAACCAATCACACCCAGGCAGGTTGCTTTTGTCATTGAAGCATTCACTCGCAGCATCTCCTCATTTTTTATTTGTTTATTTGTCGAGAGAGGAGTGACGAAGTCAGACCTTTAAAATTTCTCTGGCCTGATTTTACCTGCGAATGCTTGCTAATCTGAGATAGAAGAACGGCTTCCAAAACAAAAAAGGCCCGCTATTAAGCGGGCCAATCCCATACCCTCATTGGCTAAAGGCGCGGGAGGAGACGTCTGCTATCAATAATGCAACGGGATCCTGTCGGCGGTGGTCCTTAGCGTTGCTCTGAAATCTTTGCGACTTTCTGTCGGCGGTATCCAGCCATGTTTGCGCCAGATATCTTGAACATTATCTGTGTGTGAACGGCGGCGGTACTGGGCTAGCGTATCCATCGCTGGCATTGCAAATTCCATAACACTCTTATTTTGCTCTTGCATGTCGATTTCCTTTCCAGATCAGTGACTATGCTTTGTTATGAGCAAATACCGTGCCAAAAATATGTCGGAAATCCGTACCGTTCTAATTTAAACAGCCGTCGAAGGGTCAGACCAGATTACATCACCCTAAAACCTAGGCTCAGCAAGGCCATTACACCCTTATAGCCAAGATCAAAAGCACGACCTAAGCTGGCATGGCAGTTGCAAAGTACGTGTTATCGGAAAAATTTTCGCATGAATCGTTTCAAAAACTGTCGGAAAATCCGATAAAAGCAAAGACGAATTAACTTAAAACGCCGGCATGACCTTTAGCAGAGGGGTACCATCATGAATACTGAATTTGGCATACGCATCAACTCATCCGGCGCGGGCGGTAAAGGGCAAGAACACACTGGCAGCAGTCGCCGCCAGCAGCACCAGCAAAAACTCAAAGCATTGATCGCAGCGCTGGACACTGGTGATTTGGCAGAAGCCAAACTTGCCTATCGATTTTTGCTGGAATTTAGCCCTGGTCTAGAAGCTACTAATTTCGGTCGTATAGGTTTGGCATTGCAGCAGGCGAATGTGAGCCTAGCTAAGCGAGTTGTACAAGAGATTTACGGCCAGAGTCAGGCCATATTCAAACAAAATACCAAAGCCCATACAACGCCCGAATCTTCTCAACCATCAACAAGAGAACATTTTGGCGTACTGGTTGATTGCTCAGCTTGAATCGCGTGTTTTGTTAGTCTGGGCTATGAGTGATCGGCCGCGTAGCGCAAGCCAACAACGCCTGCCGAGTTTAAGCAGTGGATACAGCAAGCGCGCTAACCATGCTTGATTAAACACCAGGCGATGCACAGTAGAGAAGATACCGTAATCTGATAAGTGGTGTGACAGCCAGTGCATGGCTGCTGCACCGGCATACACCTGGCTCTGGGTGACGACCAGCATTCCTTCATTCAAATCATAACCACGCTCTGCATAGTACAGAATACGCGAATCATCCGATCGCGCGCTAAGTAACTCAACTGCACCAATGGATTGCTGCAGTTGCAGCAGCTGCGTATAGGCGTTACAGAAAGTGCAGTCGCCGTCGTAGATGATGAGCACTGCTGACGACAGATGCAAAGACTGGGTAGTCATTTCACGTCAGCGCCACTGATTTGACTTGTATCCATACAGGTAGCTGAGGTTCCAGTTGTAATTCAGCGATGGAGCGCCGGGTAACACGCGCAATGAGTGGCGATTCACCCACCGTGACACGCACCAAAGCCAATCCTTCCTGATCGTCATCGACAATGTCCGTTATTCGTGCGTGGAGTATATTTTGTATGGTGCTGTTAGCTGGTCGTTCGCGAGCGATACTGACATCGCGTGCCAGTACACGCACACGTACCGATTTACCCACCGATAAATTTTGCGCACGCGTCCAAAAAAATCCTCCTGCAAAATCGAGTCGGGCAAGCTTCCATTGCGTGTCTATCTCACCTACCGTTGCTTGCAATACCGCGCCCAGATCGTCGCCCAACCGTAGAGGTAAATCCACACGTGATAACGTTTCAACCAATGATCCACTTGACACTACCCTGCCTGCTTCGAGCACAACCATGTGATGCGCCAGCCGAACTACTTCGTCCGGAGAATGGGTCACATACAGTACGGGTAATTTAAATTCGCTATGGAGTCGTTCCAAATACGGAAGTATCTCTTGTTTGCGCGCTAAATCGAGTGCAGCCAGGGGCTCATCCATCAGCAACAAATGCGGGTTAACGGCCAGTGCACGTGCAATACCAACTCGCTGACGCTCTCCACCTGAGAGAGATTGCGGCAGCCGGTTAAGCAACGATGCGATACCCAGTAACTCTATCAGTGCGTCCAGATCAATGTGTGCTTTAGCATGACTGCGTTTGCGACCAAATTGCAAATTACCCAGTACAGACAAATGCGGAAACAAACTCGCTTCTTGAAACACATAGCCAAGCTCACGCTCATGTGCAGGAATAAACTGCTGCTGGTTTTGCCATACGACGTCATTGATACGGACGTGACCTTTTGCACTAGGCTCTAATCCAGCGATGCTGCGCAACAGCGTCGTCTTGCCACATCCCGATGGGCCAAATAAAGCGGTAATGCCCTGTCCCGGCGCATCAAACGACGCATCCAGTGAGAAACCTGGCCATTGAATTTGCAGATGTATGTGTATGCCCGACATCTCAGACCTCACGCTTAACTTGAGGCCGCCATACCTGCAAAGCTAACAGCACCAGGAATGAGAACAACAGCATGATGGCCGAGAGGCTGTGCGCCTGCGCATACTGCATGGCCTCGACATAATCGTAAATTTGTACTGAAGCCACGCGCGTTTGGCCGGCGATATTCCCGCCTATCATGAGCACGACACCGAATTCACCGACGGTATGCGCAAAGGTCATAATGGAGGCGGTGATAAATCCTGGAAGCGCCATAGGCAAAGCTACGCTAAAAGATGCGTCCAGTGGGCTAGCACGCAAGGTGGCAGCAACTTCCATGGGACGCTTACCCACGGCCTCAAATGCGGTTTGCAACGGCTGAACCATAAAAGGCAGCGAATAAAAAACCGACGCAATCACCAAGCCCCAAAAAGTAAACGGTAACTGCTCTATACCCAAAGCGCGAGTGAACTGCCCCACCGGCCCCTGTGGCCCCATAGCCAGCAAAAGATAAAAGCCCAATACCGAAGGAGGTAATACCAACGGCAGCGCCACCAGTGCACCTACAGGTCGTTTAAACCAACTTTGGGTTTGCACCAACCACCAGGCAATAGGCGTGCCTATCACCAGCAAGATCAGTGTGACTACGGTGGAGAGTTGAACAGTGAGCCAGAGGGCTAACAGCGCTTCAGAATCCAACATGAATTTTATTTATAACCATAGGAAGTCATGATTGTTTTCGCTTTATCGGATTTCAGGTAATCCATCAGGGTCTGACACACCACGGGCTGTTTACATGCCCCCAACACCACTGCATCTTGTTTTAATTGATCATGCATTTCTTCAGGCACTACCCAGGCAGATCCCGATTTGATTTTTCCATGTTCAAGAATCTGTGAGAGGGCCACAAATCCCAGTTGTGCATTGCCAGTAGCTACGAATTGATACGTTTGCGAAATACTTTCACCTTGCACGATACGTGGCTCTAGCTTACTCAGCAATCCCAATTTTTGCATCGTTAGTACCGCTGCCTGACCATACGGAGCCACTTTGGCGTTAGCAATTGCCAGGAATTTAAATTTATCTGTTTTTAACACATCGGGGGTTTTATCAATCAACTCTGGTAGCGGCGACCATAAGGCTAAGCGACCTATCGCATAAGTAAATTGCGATGCAGCGACTGCTTTGCCCTCTTTAACCAACTTAGTCGGTGTCTCATCATCAGCGGAGAAAAATACATCAAACGGCGCACCATTATTTATCTGCGCATAAAACTTGCCCGTAGCGCCCGGTGTTATCGCTAGCTGATGACCTGTATCTTTTTGAAATTCAACGGCAATTTCTTTTAGTACGTTTGCAAAATTAGATGCAACAGCGACTTTGATTTCAGCTGCTTGTGCATAGGTAGCAACTGAAAAAAAGATACCCACAAAAAGAGGCTTGAGATAGTGGTTCATAGTGTTGGTTAAAGTTGAAGAAATATCAAAATCTGTAGAGAGCACCTACCGATATGCCCGACTGATTTTTTTTACTTTCAGAATAGCCTATCGATGAAGAAGCATTACCACCTGTACCGGTATCAGGTACCCATTTGTCATAAAGAGTAAATGCGCCGGTAGCCCCTGATTGACGACTCGCCTGTGCATAATCCACGAACAAATCAAGTTCTTTGTAGGGCGACCAGGTTAGGCCAGTCGCCACCATCGTCACATCATTATTACGATTGGCATTTGTTTGCACTGTCTGATCAACAACCTGATACCACCCTCCATTCCAACTGAGCTTGGGAGTAAATCGATAGACGGCGCCAGCAAACCATGTATCTGCATTGACTTTGCCGGACGTTTTTAAGGTATCGAAACTTCCACCGGATGAGAGGGATGGATTGCGCGTCATTACATAACCCGCATTCACAGTCCACGAGTCCACAGTGTATTTCGCTGCAAAAAAATCAACCCGGTTAGTGACCTCTGTTTGTGATGTAGGCGCGCTAGCACTACCTAACTTCACCTCTGCATGGTTATAGCCAAATTCTACATTTCCGTTTTTGTAGCGCCCGCCAAGATAATAATTCGTGCCCTTATCGGCATCGTCTGCCACCCCGCCAAACGAAATAGCGGTGTCGAGAGTGAATCCCTCATACGCTGGCGAGATATAACGTATTAATTTGTCGGCTCGATTGACGCCCGAGGCGCTATGAAAACCCACGTAACGACCTATGGCTTTTAAACCACCAAAATTCCAGTTTTGACGTGCATCGAAAGCAGAACTTAGATCGTTTTGTAGCGTAGGGCCCCGACCTAAAATCAACGTGCCATAGCTAGCTGATATGGCGCGAACATTGGCCTCGCGATCAAACACAGCCGCTGCATTACCCGTGGCTGCTACGCCGTAGCCTGCAGCGTCACGACCTATGGCGCCCGTTCGCGCAGAAAAATTTGATTCCAGCGTCACCATGGCGCGCAAATCTGGGGCCAGCTCGCGCGACACTTTTAAACCCACGCGGTTATTCGCCTTAGGTTGATCACTCATGCCGCTGGCATCGATGCTGGCAGCCGTCATATTGGATGCCTGATAGTAGCCAGCGGATAGCTGACCGTAGATTTCTGTTTTAAATTTCGCTTCGTCTTGCACGCGCTTGTCAATGGCGGCGTTGGCACGTCGGACATCCTGAGCTTCATTAAACGCTCGCACCTCTTCAATTTCCTGAGCCTTTTTTATTTTTTTGTCGTATTCCTCGCGGGTGATGATGCCTTTTTCCATCAGCAATTCCAGCAAGGCTTTGACATCTTCGGCTGCGGCTACCGGACCAGAGATGGTGGCTAATAAAAACGATGCCATGCATAGGGCGGAAGGTAAAAGTACGTGCGTTCTCATGAAAAGCTCTCAGATTGGTCTTGTTGCCAGTTTTAAAATTAGTTTTGTATATTTTGATGAGGAAAAAAATGAAACCTCATGATTAAATGAGGTTAATCAAAATGTGCTTAATACCATTTTGATGCAGAATTTACTTGTGTTTATTTTGACTGTCAACCCGGTTAAGATGACGAAATTGCACATAAATCTACTTTGTTACTATATTTGTATCTTTATTCTGGACTGACCTATGGACGGCATTCACTACAACCTTGATGCAGAACTACAGTTGCGTGTCGGGTCAGAACTGCTGGCCAATCGCAAACGCGTAGAGCTGCTAA
>CAYUDI010000025.1:0-12578 GCA_964443585.1 uncultured Bifidobacterium sp. | reverse complement strand
TAAGGCAAATCGAGCAACTGGAAAATTTAACGAAAGCCGCCAAACTTTCTGGCTACAGTTACAAAGGTGCGTGGGATGCGATGGATCAGATGGCTACCCTCTCGGGGGGCGAGCTGATAGAACGCTTTGCGGGCGGCAAAGGAGGTGGGCGCACTAAGCTCACGGCGCGCGGTCGGCAATTGCTAAAGAACTTTATGTTGATACAAGAAGAGCATCAGCGTTTTGTTCAGCGACTCAATAAGCTGGCCAATGGCCTCTCGGAAGATTATGCAACCCGCGCTGAGATTGCGATGAAAACGAGTGTGCGTAATCAATTTGCAGGCATCATCGTTTCTATACTTCAGGGGCCGGTGAGTGATGAAATTGAGTTGCTCATTAACGGCTCTCACATGATCACTGCGGCGATTACTCACGAAAGCTGTCGAGAATTAAAACTCGATATCGGCTCAAAAGTATTTGCATTGATTAAAGCATCGGGAGTCATGATTAGTCGCCAAGCCGATAGCAACGCAAAAAATACACTAAGGGTCAGCATACTCTCGTTGACACGCGGTGAAACCAAATCTGAACTTGCTATGATTTTCGGAGACGGTACACCACTCATCAGCACTCTGAGTAATGAAAAAATCGATACCTTAGGTTTAACCACGGGAGAGCATGTGTTTGCGCACGTGGATGCTTCGAGTGTGATTATCGGTATTGCCGCATGAGAATGAAATCACTCTGCAACGACACTCACATCATGCGAGGGTGTTGGCTACTTCACTGGATGAAAGACTGGCCTGTGCCCAGGCAGCCTGCAACGAATTCTCTGACATCTGGCTGCGCAAAAGACTAGCAATAGTTTTCGCGTAGGTGCTGGCTGAACTACCTGTCAAATGTCGCTGAGTCGTGGAGTTGGACGACGCTAATTTCTCTACTGCTGCAGTCAACTGAACGCCGGCAATACCTATCGTATTTCTTGTGTCAGACATGGTTTGAAGCGCTAGATCAATCGAAGCCACCATAAAACTGGCATTCTGCTGGGTACTGATATCGCCGCGCTTCATCAATGAACGCAAGGGGTTGTCTGGTAAAACTTCAAGCACAGCTAATTGATTGATTACTCCTGGGGTCTTCCAGCTCACTGACAGGTAGCCCGGTACATCTTCTGAAAGAGTAAATGGAGCGAGTTCGTAATTAGTATTTGCCGTAAATGCGTTAATCATTTGCTGCAAGCTTGATTGGCTGTCTAGCTTACCTGAGAACATTTCAAAATCACCGACTCTGATCTGTATATTTTTGCCAGCTAGCCTGCTGGATTTGACAGCAATACTCTGAACTTCATAGGTGCCATCGTTAGTATTTATTTCACTACCCGCTTGTAGTTGATTAGCACTTAGCACTGGCTGTTCACTGGTATCTAAAATAGAAGCACTCGCCAGATCACTAACTGGCCCGACTGAGGTCCAGCTAAGTATCAAACCAACCGATGATCCGTTGACAGTATCCAGAGTTAGCTCAAATCCTGCGGTGCTGTAGTTACCATCTGCTTGCAATGCTGACACGAGATCACTCAGGCTGGCGTCACTAGCCATTTGGCCAGATGATAGGGTTGTTCCGTTCGCTGTGAGTGTGAGAGTTTGCCCTTGTATAGCCTCGTCGCTTAACGCAAGATTTTGAATTTCGTTGGTACCTGCCGTAGTTCCCGCAGCAGTCTGTGCTGCATCAAACACTGCTGTCGAATAGGCATTGGTGTCACTATCAACAGAAGACACCACCATGGATGCCAAACCCGATTGAGCACCAGTTGCACTCCAATTTATAAACACGCCATTGGAGTCAGCAGATAAAGTAAATGGCATGCTGCCAGAATAATTACTATTAAAGGCATCGACTAACGAACTTATCGTCGCACTTCCTAGGTCGAACGATATACCGTAACTGTTCTGCGAATCATTACCGTCACTTATGACTACTGACGTGGCTGACGCAAGATTAGTGTCGCTCAACGATATAAATTGTTGCTCTGTTACCGCGGGCAATTCAGCCTCGGATACACCTGTCGTGCTGCGTGTAGACGATAGTGTTTGTTCATTTGCCGTCAGTTGCAATTGCGCAGTGCTGGTTATTACGCCATTATTTTTCCAAACTAGCGCCAGCGAATCCGTTCCATTATCCGTAATCGTAAATGGAGCATCACCATAGTTTGTGTCATTGATCAGGCCCGTTACCAAATCGGAGACACTCGCATTCGTGCCCATCACGCCTGAACTCAAGCTGACATCGCCAACGCTTAATACGGCTGACTTGTTAGAAATAGTGGAGGAGCTGGTGTCGATAATCTGAACCTCAGACAAGCCTGCAGCATAACTTCCCTCGACAGTGCGCACTCCAGACATGCGAATACCGTCTTGGCGCAAATTCGGCAGACTCACATCGAGTTGGCCACTGCTACCTGAGCCAACCTGAAAACTAAATGTGCCATTGCGTTTTGTACCCGCACTACCATCAAACAACCGAGCAGCATTCCAGCGTGCATTTTGAGTCATCGATAAAAGGCTTGCACGCTTACCTTGAAATTCAGCGCTGAGTAATGCACGCTGAGTATCATCCAGTGTTGTATCCGTGGCTGACATGGCCAGTTTGCGCATGTCCTCTAATTTACTCGTCATGGTCGTAGCCGCCTTGTCTGCTACTTGCAGCATAGACTGCGCTTTGTAGGCAGCACTTAAATAACGCTGGTTATTCAGTGAATTAGTCGCGGCCTGACTTAGCCTTACCGAATCGGTAACAACCGATGAGGCTGAAAGAGATGATTTGGCGTTTACAACTCGGTTGGAATTTTGGTTGACCGATCCCGCTGCAGCTGACTGGGTCAACGCGATTTTAAGTGCAGCAAGGCTGGAATCCAGGGTAACCATAACCATTTAAATTACAACAAAATACTCGACCTCAGAACATACCTTTCATATCGACTACCTAACAAGCGATTACTGTGTAAACGAACGCAAGTAAGTATGAATCCTTGGTGGTCGCATTACATCCGTCCACTACAGCAATTACGCCACGAAAACTGACACACAAACATATTTAATTTGATAATAATTTTTTGGTAACTTGCTTAGTCATTCACGCCTAAGATTAAAGTTCGATATTTCTACGCCGATAACTCCTCTACACAAAAAGGAGTACTCGCCATGTTGATTGAGCGCGTAGAACTAAGCAAAATCAAGTTACAGGATGATCTGGTAACGCTGGAGTTACTGCAGGTTGGCGAGAGCATTTTTTGCTCAGACTTTAAGAAAGCCCAAAGCCTGCGTAGTCTCTCTTATTACCTGATTCGTTCCCGCAAACTGGAATGGAAATTCACCTTCCGTAAAATGGATCACGGCTGGCGAATAATTCGCATTCGGTAATACACAGCTTATCCGTCAGACCCGCGACTCGTTGTCGCGGGTTTTGGCACATCTAGTGTCTGTGCGTGCATCAACTTTCCCTACCTAGAAATGTCTGAGCCCTGTTGCTGACCAAAGATAAAACCAAAGCCATTTTGGTTATTAATAGACTATCTTTTCAGCGTCAATATCGTCCTACCCTATGTTTAAACCAATAAAAATGACCTGATTTGGCTGTCGATATCAGTTTTTTTTAATAAGTATTGCGATTCTGCAACATTTATGATGCCGGCAAGAAATTGCCGGACTAAAATGACAATTTACACTTTCACTATTGAAAGTCGTCAATAGCTGCACGCTCGTATGCGACTCCCGGCCGGGATTCGAACCTATTGCAGGCTAGGGCTCAGGAGGCTATACCCATGTCATCTAAACAACAAAATACGTTCGCCGGACTGAAACTATCCAGTCTCTTTTGTGCACTCTCGCTGACCCTGAGCATGAGTTTACCGAATCTGGCAACAGCCGTTACGCTGGGGCCCATTAGTGTGTTGTCGACCCTGGGGGAACCGCTACAAGCAGAAATAGAAATTTTTGATCTTCAGGGTGATCAGGCGCATGACTTGGATATTGGTCTAGCCTCCGAGTCGGAATTTACCAATGCGGGCAATACCCGAAGCATAGTGATGGAAAGTCTAAAGCTGCGTGTGACCCAGCAAGGTCGTCGCCGTATGGTCACTATCAGCACAGACAGACCCTTGGATCAACCCATCTATGGTTTGTTGCTTGAATTTAGGGCCGATGGCGAATCTAAGATCGCCGAGTTTGCTGTACTGCCTGAAGAGCCTGTGAACCTGGCTGAACCTGCGATTACCTCGGAACCCGTAGCCTCTCAAGAAACGGCATCAACCCCATCAGCGCCCGCTCAAGCCGCCACCGACACGGCGCAGCCAGAGCAAATTGAGTCCGTGCTCAGCGACTCCACTGACGTTGCGGGCAAGCCGGCGGAAAACCTTGCAATGAATGATGCGCAACAAACCCAGCGCCAACATGCGGTACAACGCGGGCAAAATCTAACCGTCATTGCACGCAAGTATTCCATTGCCGATGCTGATTTAAATAAATTTATCGCAGCAACCTATGGCGAGAATCCTGATGCCTTTATCAAAAATAATTTGCATTATCTGAGGGCAGGTGCGGTTTTGGCTTTGCCATCCGATGAAGCCGTTAGCATGGTGGATGATCGCGCTGCGCGCAAGACCATTACGACACAATGGCAGACGTTTAAAGAGTTGGTTGCTGCTATGGATCCTACGGCTGATAAATCAGCAAATGCACAACCCACGCGAACAATCTCTCGTAAGCTAAGTCTAGCCAAACTAGAGGACGCCAAGGCCAGCGGAGATCAACTCACTTTATCTGCGCTGACTCGCTCAGAAAATGCGAGTAAAAATAAAACGGAAGAAGAAGCCATTGCAACTAAGAAAGCCGCCGAAGAAGCAAGCGAGCGTGTGCGCTTATTGGAAAAAAATGTACTGGATCTCAAAACTGCACTTCAAACCAACCCTTTAACTGGCGATACGAAGAAATCGGATTCCGATGACACTGCTAATAAAGAAGAAAATCTCTGGGGTATTTTGTCATCCCCTGCACGGGATTTGATGATGCAAGGCGCTACGGTAATCCTGCTGGCCGCTCTGGTGATACTGGCATTCATGCACCGCAAGAACAAAGAAGCGCTAAGCAAATAATCCTACGCACATAAAACCCAGGGTAAGCCGCATCCTTGCTCTGGAGACTCAGGCATTACAGCCAGTTCATAGCAGTAACTACTGCCATCAATAATCCCCCTACAAAAACTATTTGATCGAACACAAGATTTTTTCTTCGATTATCGCGAATCTTTTCGTTCGTTTTGTTACTGATCTTGCAGTCAAACACATTAATTGACCTGCTTGGAGGTAACTAATGCAAGGCGAAAACTACACCCGCGTCATTCAAGAATGGTGCGCAACAACCGGAAAAGATGGGAAATTCCTAGCTATCACTTCCGTTCCACTGGCTGTAGCACGACCAAGTCCTGCAAAGCTTTAAAACAATAAGTAAAGCGCACCCTTCACTAGGACGAGTTCGTAGACAACGCCGAATTGCAGCCAACGCACCTATACGAAAGGCAATGTTGATAATCATCAAATACTCAACGGGGGTGTATTTACAGAGCGATTAGGAATATTGTATTTTTATTAATATTATTATTTCTCGCTAGAAAGTCATGCCTAGGCCTTTAAACCTGACCATGCACCAAGCCCGTCGATTATCTGATTGTTCCAGCTTGGGCTCTCGCCCTATTTTTAATCGTCCACTGAAAAAAGTAACGCGCAATAACGGGGCTGTTGTCGTGGAGTTTGCTTTACTTTTGCCTCTACTTTTATTACTGATTTTCAGCATTATTGAATTCAGCTTTGTACTCTACGACAAAGCCGTCATTACCAATGCTAGCCGAGAAGCCGCCCGCGCTGGCATCGTTTTACGAACACCTAAATTAACCAAAACACAAATAGCTGCTATCGCTAGCAATTACTGTCAAAACAATTTGATTTCCTTTGCGCAGAATACAACTCCCAGCGTAGTCGTAACCGACAACGGAACTACTACTTTCGGAACACCACTGCAAGTCACCGTCTCGTATGTTTATACCGGTCTGGGGTTTGGTCAGATCATCAGTGCGATTGCCGGGCCCATCACCATGAGTTCCAGCACCACCATGAATAATGAATAGTTCATGAAAAATATCCATGAAAATACAAACTAAGTACAAAAGGAAGGCTATACGTAGACGGCGCTTACCAGAGCAAGAAAAAGGAGTCATCGCCCTACTCGTCGCCTTGCTTTTACCTGTCTTAATAGGTGCAGGTGCATTTGCAATCGATTTTAGTTACCGCTTTCTGGTTCGATCCGAATTGCAAAATGCGGCTGATGCAACGGCACTTGCTGCGGCTGCTTGCCTTTACGGCCGCGCACAGTGTGGAAATTTTAATTCAAGCACACCGGATTGGAATACCGCTCGCCAGACTGCCTTGGATTATGTATCGAAAAATTCATCTGAAAATACAGCTTTAAATACCGTCATCGTCGATTATGGCTACTGGAATATCAATGGAAACCCTGCCGAATTACAACCCTTACCTAAAATACCCACAAATAATGATTTGCCAGCGATTAAAGTAACTATCAGTAAAGCTGATGGCAGTAATGGCGGGCCAGTTAAAACCTTTTTGGCGCCAGTCTTGGGTATTTATTCCCACCCTGTATCTGCTACAGCGGTTGCAGTGATTCCTATTCCTACCTCAAGCGGCGTTAACAGCTTATTTCCGGTCGCAATAAAAAAATGCTTGTATGACGCCTACTGGGATACAGCAAACCAAAAACCAAAAATCGCCGATGCAAAAAATATCCCGGGATTTGATTTGCAGCAAACCATAGGTGAGCCCTATGTTTTTAAAGTGACTTCCTCGTACCACACCAATGGCTGCGAAGCAGGGCAATGGACATCCCTGGACAAGGATAGTGATAGCACACCGACTATTCTCGACATACTAAACAATGGCAACAGCACTGACATAGCCGTGGGGACAAATATCTGGATACAAACCGGCACTAAAACTACCCTGTATTCAGATGTGAATAATTGCAGCGCAGCGGGAAATAAAGTGTGTGAATACGTCAGCGTTCCCATTGTTCAAGACGTTTCTACGCATTCATATACGCCTATCATCGCTTATACCTGCATGCGTATCGTCAATGCCGTCGGCGGCTCGCAAAAATACATCGTTATGCAAATGAGTGCCAATGCCGATAGATGCCAAGCCAAAGGATCCGGTGGTGGTGGGGGGTATTACGGGGCATTGGTGCCGCCCAGACTAGCTTTATGATTCGTGGCTGTCCGCCCTTTCAGCCGACTTTCTTTTTGAAAGAATCCACAATGAGTAAACACCCGTGAGCATCAATACTGGCCAGAGAAATGTACATATCAGTGCCCATATGGCGCGGCTGATAAAAGTAATTCCTTCAGTTGAAGTATCTATTTTTTTAGGCCCCTCACTAAATAGATGTCTATGTGAAAATGATGCAAGACCAAAGACAGCACCGAAAATCAAATATGCCGCTATAAAAATAGTCAAGGTTAACTCCGGAAATCAATTACATACTTAAAATAAGTTAATGTGGACTTTATCATTTATTAATAATTGGGCGCTGGAGTTCACATAGACCATATAAGAATCAGCACCATCTTGCAGACTGCCAGCGGCACTCCAGCTAGTCGTATCATTACGCAAATAGACAGAATCGCCGACATCCCCGGAGACAATGACACGGGACTTCCCAAAAACGATATCCGGTTGACTCACAGCCAAAACATCATCCAACGATAATTTAACTTTATCTACTTGAGAATTACGTAAATCGATCGTTCCGGTGCCAAGTACATTTTTAGACGCCGAAAGATCAAACATAGGCGATTGATCAGCATCTGTTTGGAACCACACATCACCCATAGCGTGCTTGATATCATCTTGGGTGGTGTAATTACCCATCAAACCAATCAAATTACGATTATTGATTTCCTTGGTTATTTTTGCATCGAGAGATATGGATTTAATACCCAGATCCCTCAGGCTACGAAGCTCATTTTTATCGGAATAACCATCCCCATTTTTATCTACCCACACTAGCAATTGCTCAAAACCTGCATCGTTAGCGTCAATCAGGCCATCAAGATGGCTGTCCAGTGCGCTCAGAGCTACGTAGCCATCATGCGCTTTTTTTCCGTTAGCCAGCACCGTACCTGAGCCGAATAATTCACCACCGTTGTTAATTACACCATCATGGTTTATATCTCTTACTAATAAACCATCCGATCGTGAAACCCAGGCGGTTCTATCGACGACACCGTCGTTATTGATGTCAAAACTCACGCCGTCTTGCAAGGATACGGTTTGTATTCCGTTACCATCTAAATCCATAACCAACGGAGTAACAAAACCCCAGCGCGCTAGTTGAGAGCCACTCGACGTTAATGCGTTAATTTGTGTGCTTAGTAATTTATCAAGCACTGTACTACTCAGGGCTGACCCATTCGATAAACTACCCAAAGCAGCTACATCCGCCGAGGTCAAGGTATTAACTTGTGCCGAGCTAAAGTAAGTGATTGCCGATGTTTGAATTCCTGCAAGCTGCTGGGTAGTGAAATTACCAAATTGTGCTGTCGTCATAACTTGGATTTGATCAGTAGTCCAAGCTTTCATCTGAGCAGTGGTTAGCCCCAGCACATCGGCAGAATCAATAGCTGTAATCTGAACAGAATTCAACGTATAAATCGCTGCAGTCGTCATTGCACCTAATTGCGCACTGTCGAGAGCGGTAAAAAGTGACGTACCCCAAACATCAATAGCCGAGGTCGAAAGTGCAGCAATCTGCAGAGTCGTTAAAGCATCTGCTTGCGCTGAACTGAGTCCATATCCTAGTGCTGCGGTTGAAAATGCATTTAACTGTGAAGTGCTGAGGGTGACAATATCAGCGCTGTCGATAGCAGCAATTTGCACAGAATCAAAAACAGAGAATTGACTTGTCGTCAACGCACTAATCTGATCACTTGATAGGGCCGTGATGTACCCCGCAGTTAATACATCGATATAAGCAGTAGTAAGAGAAGCCACTTGGCTCGTCAACAGCGCCGCAATTTGAGTCTGACTAGCGCCATAATAAAGTGGCGCCAGAGAGAATGCTCTTATCTGAGCCGTACTCAAACTTACGATGTCGGCCGTTTCTATACCCGCAACTTGTGATGACTCGAACGCTGATAACTGATTAGTCTTTAACGAAGAAAATTGGTCCGTGGTTAGCAAGCTAATTTGTGCCGAGGTTAACCCAGACTGAACCTGCGCTGTAGTTAAGGCCGCAATAGCGGCTGTACTAATTCCCACAATGTCACTACCCAGCGCGATTACTTGTGACGAAGTAAGCGATGCAGCTTGTTGTGTAGTGAATGCTGAAATTTGCGAACTGCTTAATACGCCGATGTTTTGCGTAGTTAAACCTGATTGAAGTGCAAGCGTTTGTAGGGCTGAAATTTGATTTGTTGTAATGCCAGTAATCACAGAACTCGTAATGCTAGCAATCTGTGCCGTAGTCATCGCTGTGATTTGCTGCGTCGTTAGCGCTGTGAGATCGCTACTGACCAAGCCATATGCGATGGCGGTTACGCTTAAAGCGGCCACATCACGTGTTTCAAGAGAAGCCAGTTGATCAGTGGTTAAGGCCAAAACCTGATCATAGGTCAGCAACGAAACCTGATAGGTAGTCAAGGCAACAATCGCACCCGTACTTAAACCAACCAAGTCAGTACCTAGACCAATAACTTGATCTGAGGCTAATGTTGCTACAGCGGCTGTCGTAAGCGCACCAATTTGAACAGAATTCATGTTCTGCAACTGCTGCGTAGTAAAACCTGCAATTTGCTTAGTTGAGAAACTAGTTATTTGATCAGTTAACAGGCCTGTAATGTCAGCCGATTCTATAGCTGCTATTTGCTGTGTTTCTAAGCCTGGAATTTGTTGAGTACTAAAGCTTCTTATCTGCGAGCTTAATAATGCTGTTATCCCATTAGTTGGTACAGCTGCTAGCTGGCGTGTAGAGAGCATGCTGATCTGATCAGTGCTCAGTGAAGCTAGGGTAGCCGTAGAAAAAGCAGCTACCTGCGCAGTGGATATGATTGTTATAGCTGCAGTGGTTAAACCACGAAGAGAATTACCTAAGCTAACAATTTGCTGGGTAGTCAACGCCGAAATTTGTGCTGTAAATAGCTCCTGCAGCGATGCACTACTCATCAAACCAATATTGCTTGAAGTAACAGCAACCAAATCCCGTGTTTCGATAGCGACCAACTGTGTTGTGGTGAGAGCAGAAAATTGGCTGGCACTTAAATTAGCAACATGATCAGTTGTCAGCGCAATCATTTGCGCCGTTGATAGCCCCACAATATCGGCAGACAACGCATAAATTTGCTGAGTTGTCATAGCCGCTAGTGTGGCAGTACTGATGGCACTTATTTGGTCGGTATTCAGTGCAAGTAAGCTCGCTGACAAATAGCCTGCTACATCCCTGGTTTCAATCGCTGCGATTTGCTGAGTCGCCAAGGATGCCCAATTGGCCGTACTGATATTCTGCATTTGTGCAGTAGTCAATGCGACCATTTGCTGAGTAGTGAGTGCCTGTACCTGATTCGTTTTTAATCCAGTCACAGCAAAAGTACTTAATGCGGTTATGTTAGCCGTTGATAGTGAGCTAATTTGTTCTGTAGAAAAGGCCGTTGATTGGGTGCTACTAAGCATTAAAATTTGAGACGTGGTTAAAGCGCTGATTTGATTTGTAGCAAATGCGCCTATTTGGGCCGTAGTGATTCCTACCATGTATTGAGTAGTGATGGCTGCTAGCTGTAAGGTTGTTAGCGCTAAAACTCCGGCCGTAGTGATATCGTCGATTGTCTCCGTCGCTAAGGAAACTAACTGTGAAGTCATCAGCGAGGCAATCTGGCTAGTAGTGATTGCCGCTACCTGCACAGAATCGAATACTTTAACTTGAGCTGTCGTCAGTGCAGCGATTTGGGCCGTTCCAAATGACGATAGTTGATCGCTCCTTAGACCATTATCTATGGCTGCCGTTGTTAGCGATATCAATTGGGATGTTGACAGAGCGCTCATCTGATCTGTTGTCAAATAACTCACCTGTGCAGTCAGCAAGTTACTAACCTGTGACGTGGTAATGGCAGTCACACCAGACGTAGTCAAATTTCGAATCTGGGAAGAACTTAAAACTTGAAATTGCGTGGTCACAAACGAGGCTAACTGACCGGTCACCAGATTAGATAGTTGATCTGTCGTGAAACCGGCTATAGCTGCAGTAGACAATACGCGTATCTGATTTGTCGTCAGAGCCCTGACAGCATTTGTATCCAGTGCAGAAATTTGTAACGAATCGATAACGGCAACTTGCGCTGTGGTGAGCGCTGCTAATTGCGCTGTTTTAAATGCAGAAATCTGAGCACTCGAAATAACTACATCAATTGAGCTTGTCGTCAAGGTTACAAGCTGTGATGTAGTTAAAAGACTAATTTGATCTGTCTGAAAATAACTCAGTTGATTAGAGCTGAGCGAGAAAATTTGCTGCGTTGTGAATGCAGCAATATCCGCTGTAGGTAAATTTTGCAGCATCGACGACGTTAAGCTTTGAATCTGATTCGTAGCCAACCCAGCAATTTGTTGTGTGCGTAAACTAGCTAATTGAGCTGTACCCATTCCAGCAATACTAGCTGTACTAAAGGCTACCAATGACGTCGTGGCAAGTGCCACAAGAGAACTCGTCGTTAGCGCAGCTGTTTGAGAGGATGTCAAATTCATCAACTGACTCGTCGTCATGCTACTTAGCTGCGATGAATTGATAGCCCCCAGCTGATCTGTCTTCAAATTAGAAAGTTGAGCCGTCGTTATCGCTCTGAATGCTGCAGTACTAATACCGGCAATGTCATGAGTCTCTATGGCAGATACCTGCGCCGAGCGAAAATTAACTATCTGTAGGGTAGTTATGCTGGCAAATTGATTAGTGGACATTCCCACAACTTGATCACTTGTCAGCGCCGATAAGCTAGCCGTTAACAATGCAGGTATTTGTGATGAAGTCAGTGCAGCGATTGATGCAGTCGAAAACACACTAAACTGGGTTGTCGATAGATTAATTAAATGCGAAGTCGTCAGCGCTGCTATTTGTGAGGTCGTCAGCGCTGCAACGTCATCGCTCGCCATAACAGAGATAGCCTCTGTCTTCAGTGCACCAACCTGATTAGTCTTGAAGGCAACTACCTGGTCTGTGGTCAATCCGAGTATGTGTAACGTACTTAGAGAAGATACTTGCGCAGTTGACATAGCACTAATCGAAGCTGTGGCGACACTTGAAATTTGCCTACTACTTAATGTCATCAGCTGTACTGTTGTCACTCCTCCCACCTGAGAAGACGACAATGCACTCATTTGATTAGTAGTCAGGGCACTAAAGTCTGACGTTTTAATCGCCGCAATCTGCGCGCTTTTGAGTGCTAAGATTTGAATAGTCGACAGAGACGATATTTGTGCACTACCTAAAGAAATC
>CAYUDI010000024.1:0-19407 GCA_964443585.1 uncultured Bifidobacterium sp. | reverse complement strand
CTGAAGACGCAAATTTTTCTGAAAATGATGGTGTGGATTGGGAGGCTTTGCAGAGAGCCTACGAAAAAAATGCAAAGAAGGGTAAAGTTGTGTCGGGCGGTTCTACCATCACACAACAATTAGCCAAAAATTTATTCCTTTCAGGTCAGCGCAGTTATTTGCGCAAGGCCGAAGAAATGGCTATTACATTCATGCTAGAGATGGTTATGGATAAGCGCCGTATTCTCGAGATTTATTTGAATGTGATTGAATTGGGGTCGGGAGTTTTTGGTGCAGAGGCCGGAGCCCAGCGTTATTTTGGCGTGTCAGCATCCGCGTTGGGCCCGCAAGAGGCTGCACGTTTAGCTGTTATGTTGCCTAACCCGCGGTACTTTGGAAAACATATGGAATCAAATTATCTTGCCCGTCGCAGTGCGCTTATTTTGCAGCGCATGACGAGTTCAGATCTGCCCTGAATTTCCATACTGTAGTAAAAACAGATTACCGAACCGCATGCGGAGAGCAGCTCAGTCAGTTCTTCGGCCCAACCAGAGACTCTGAGCTATGCGTACTGAAATAAACGACATATCCGGCTATCCCGAACTTGCCTCCGCTGCCCGATCTCAGTAAACTCGCGGGGTTTAGAACAGCGGAGATTTTCGTTGGGCAGTTTCACTACATTTCACCGACCGTCATTCGACGGGCTTGTCGCACGTTAAGGCGCACATCATGCGCCGCTGCCGAGCCCCGGTGAGCAGGCGCGCATAGCTTAGGGTTATGTTTCCTGGTTTTATTTTTTGCAGATGGCTAGTGTGTATTAGCCGTCATTGTCGTGTTCTACGCGGCTGGGAGAACTCATGATTAACGTATTCGTGCTGCAAAATGGCCGACTGAGTCAGGTCAACATAGAGACCCGCGAGGATCTTGAAAAAACGTCCCCTATCTGGGTTGACTTAACAGACCCCAGCGATGAAGAGCGCGGCTGGGTTCGTGAAATCTATGGCGTAACCCTTCCGGATGAAGACGAGGTCAAAGATATTGAAGCATCAGCCCGCTACTATGAGGCTGATAACGGAGATTTGCATCTGCGTTCCGACTTTCTTTTGGAAGAAGATGAGGGTGAGTCGCGCGTTGTTACTGTGGCCTTTATTTTGGCGCGTGATTTATTGTTCAGTATGCATAACGACGATCTTCCCGTATTTCGTTTAGTGCGTTTACGTGCACGTTCACGTCCCGGTTCTATAGGCGATTTTAAAGATGTTTTACTAGATCTTTACGCGACCGATGTAGAGTATTCAGCCGATGCGCTGGAAGGTATTTACTTAAATTTAGAAGAAGTCAGTCGTAGCGTATTGCAAAAAGAATTTAGTGATCAGGACGCAGCAGAATCGTTGAGTGCTATGGCTCGTGAAGAAGATTTGAATGGTCGTATCCGTCGAAACATGATGGATACTCGCCGAGCAGTCAGTTTTCTCATGCGCGGTCGACTACTCAATTCAGAACAATTTGATGATGCGCGTCAGATTCTTCGTGATATCGAATCACTCGATGGCCACACTGCATTTTTATTCGACAAAATTAACTTCTTGATGGATGCAACCGTCGGTTTCATCAACATCAATCAAAATAAAATCATCAAAATTTTCTCAGTCGCTTCGGTAGCGTTTTTGCCACCCACACTGATTGCTAGTATCTACGGTATGAATTTCCGCATACTCCCCGAGTTGGATTGGTCGTTGGGCTATCCACTGGCCCTAGTACTCATGATGTTTAGTGCAGTGACACCGTTTTGGTATTTCCGACGGCGAGGCTGGTTGAAATGATAGTGCGGCTTGGTGGCGCACTATCATATCGAATGTACGCCAGTTAATTAAAGAAGCGCTCACTAAATATAAATAAGTAGCGTCTCAAGTAACCGGTCGAGGCCAATCTGTGGCTTCACTTGACCCCGCGCTGCACGGCTAGATTGGCGCGTCATACACATCAGACTAAATCGGTATTACCCTAACTTAGCGAATGCTTTGTCTGCAGCTGCAAGGGTTTGCTCTATTACTGAATCGTCGTGCGCTGCAGATACAAATCCCGCTTCAAACGCAGACGGCGCGAGATACACGCCTTCTTCCAACATGGTATGGAAAAAGTGGTTGAACAATTCTTTATTGCTCGACATGATCTCCGCATAATTTGTGGGAATTTTTTCATTGAAATAAATACCGAACATACCCCCAACAGAGTTCCCGCAAAATGCAATGCCATGGTTAGAGGCCAGCGCAGTCAAACCATCAATTAGTTTTTTCGTTTGCTTACCGAGCGACTCAAAAAATCCTGGTGTTTGTATTATTTTTAGTGTGGTCATGCCGGCAGCCACGGCTACCGGGTTACCAGAGAGTGTTCCCGCCTGATACACCGAACCTAATGGAGCGAGATGCTTCATTAAATCAGCACGACCACCAAAGGCAGCTACTGGTAAACCACCACCGATAACTTTTCCAAGTACTGTCATATCGGGCTGTATTTGATACAGCGACTGCGCTCCACCCAAAGCCACACGAAAACCAGACATCACCTCATCGAACATTAATAATGCTCCATATTGAGTACACAGGTCGCGCATCGTTTGTAAAAACTCCTTTGTTGCTGGGAGCAAGTTCATATTTCCTGCGATAGGCTCAACAATGACAGCCGCAATCTGATTACCCAATTTTTTGAATGTCTCTTCCAATTGAGCAGGATCGTTATAGTCAAGCACCAATGTGTGCTTGGCAAAATCTTCTGGCACACCAGCCGAAGTAGGATTACCAAACGTTAGCAAGCCACTGCCCGCCTTAACCAGCATGGAATCTGCATGGCCGTGATAACAACCTTCAAATTTAATTACTTTGTCACGACCCGTCGCACCACGCGCTAAACGTAGTGCGCTCATTGCTGCTTCAGTACCTGATGACACCAGACGCACTTGCTCTATCGAGGGAACGATGCGGCATATAGCTTCAGCCATCAAAATTTCACCTTCGGTGGGAGCACCAAACGATAAGCCGCGTTCTGCAGCAGCTTGAACTGCTTTAACTACTTCTGGATGCGCGTGGCCTACGATCGCTGGTCCCCATGAACCGATGTAGTCTATGTAAGGTTTGTCATCAGCATCCCAAAATCGTGCGCCTGATGCTCGGGTGATGAATCTCGGCGTACCACCGACTGATTTAAATGCGCGCACTGGCGAGTTCACGCCGCCAGGCGTGCTGCGCTGTGCGCGGGCAAACAAGGTTTCATTATTGGACACGTCGTCTCCCGTTGTTTTATATGAAGCTTCAAAGAGTGAAGCTAGTTAGTTGCTTGTAATTAGTTTATTTCAGGCGTGGGCGGATCCATATCCGCTTCACGCGCCCAGAAGAAACGATCTGGTACTAACTTACCCATACCAAGTCGTTGGGCATGCGTTAAGGCAGCATTGGTAAATTCTTCTGCTTCAGAGACAGCTTCAGGGACATCTAATCCATTAGCCAGCATAGCCGCCATGGTGGCAGACAACGTGTTGCCAGCACCTACAAAGGGACCTGCCAGCCTGGGCCAGCTAGCACTTCGTACCAATCCATCGTCAGAAAAAAGTAAATTGGTCACATCGTGTGCTTCACCGGGTGCACTGGTAACAAACAAGTATTCACAGCCAAATTCTATAAGCTGAAGTGCATCGGTTTCTATCAGGGTGTCTGCGCTCGGTTCGCGCCAGGTTTCAGCCAGCCGTGATAGCTCGTCAACCGATACTTGCAGCAAGGTCGTTTGAGGTATCAACAACTCTCGCATGGCCATCAAAACCTCCTCGCTGGCATCCTGGTCAGGCAGCATGGTGGTGAATGGATCGAGTATTAGAGGTATATCGGGATAATCAGAAACGATCTCTGCAATAACAGAAACAATTTCAACATTACCCATATAGCCTATCTTAAATGCAGCAATAGGCATGTCTTCTAATAAAACTCTGGCCTGATCTGCAACCCAATCAGGATCAACGGATTGCAAATCCTCAGTTCCTGTAGTGTCAGAGATCGACAATGCAGTAATCACAGACAAGCCATGACAGCCCATAGCGGCAAATGACGCCAGGTCTGCTTGAATGCCTGTTGCTCCGACCGGATCGGCCACCCCGAAGCTTAGAACGAGCGGAGAAGTTTGGTTTTGCACAAGGAAAAGATTAATATAGAAGGCCAAGTATTTTACTTTAAGGGCTGTGACGTGAGCGATAAAGAGAGTAACGAAGAATTCAAGACGTGGATGTGCCTAATTTGTGGCTGGGTATACGATGAAGCAGCAGGCTTACCAGAGGAGGGGATTGCACCAGGCACTCGCTGGGAACAGGTTCCTATGAACTGGACATGTCCTGAGTGTGGAGCGCGTAAAGAGGATTTTGAGATGGTTACTATTTGATGTGTGCAATCTATCCGCCATCTTTCTTGCTCCGGGTGGCGGGGGCTTGATATGAGGAGATTTGTCGCAAAAATACCCACATCAAAAGAATTTTATTTGCCAATAGATTAAGTAATTACTTTTTTTGTTACAGTCGCCCCAGTTCCGAACTAGCTTGCCTCGGGTGGCGCAATGACTGAATCAGCAGCGCAAACAAAATCAGGACGCGATGTCTTGGTTGTAGATGACAGTAGTACGATACGTCGTTCTGCAGAAATTTTTCTTAAACAGGCGGGCTATTCGGTTCGTTTGGCTGAAGACGGTTTCGAAGCCTTATCCAGTATTGTTCAACTTCCCCCCGCGCTTATCTTTTGCGACATCCTCATGCCCAGGCTCGATGGTTTTCAGACATGCAGCCTGATTCGTAGCAGCGAACAATTTCACCACATTCCCGTTGTACTACTTTCCTCGCGAGATGGACTGTTCGATAGAGCACGCGGTGTGTTGTCGGGTGCCAGCGCTTATTTAACCAAACCATTCACTAAAGACAGTCTGATTAAGACTGTCAAAAACTTGCTACCTGCAGAGATCCATGACTAATGTACTAAAAAATGAGTCTTCGATTTGTTCGAAAAAATTTAATTTTATTGGGTCTTAATTTATGTCCAGATACAGTATTTTAGTAGTTGATGATTCCCCTACTGACAGGCATTTTCTCAGTGAATTACTGCTAACGCATGGGTATCAAGTGACGGCAGTGGACAACGGTGAGGCAGCTCTTGCTCAGATCAAGAAAAACCCACCTCATTTAGTGATTATGGATGTCGTCATGCCTGGACAAAATGGATTTCAGGCAACGCGCGAAATTTCTCGCAATCCGGCTACTCAGGCTTTACCTATCATTATCTGCTCAAGTAAAAATCAAGAGACTGATCGTATTTGGGGTATGCGGCAAGGAGCACGTGATTTTATGGTTAAGCCCGTAGATCAAACAGCATTGCTACAGAAAATAGCCACGCTGCTTAGTAATGTCAGCCCATCCTAAGTTCACGTTGTGTCGGAATCTGTAAATAACAGAGCTAAAAAAGAGCTCTTACTAATAGACTATCAGCGGCAACTTCATGAGCGCACTTTATCGGCTCAACAGCAAGGGGATAGATCACTACAGCGATTAGCCTTCATGGCGGGGGAATATGGGTTGTTGGTCCACATGACAGATGCTAAGGAAATTATGGCTATGCCAGCGGTTACTCGTGTACCAGGAACGTTAGATTGGTTTGTAGGGCTTAGTAATTATCGTGGAAAGTTACTTAGCGTTATTGATCTCGATTCCCTCATAACTGCAAAAAAACATGCGTCCAATACAACAGAACGTTTGATTATTTTATCAGATCATTTTTTAGTTCCTTGCGCGCTACGCGTATCGCAGCTATGCGGACTACTCGATGTCAATTCAATCCCTATAAAAGCACCATCAAAAATTAATCATTCCTGGTTCGATGCGGAATATTCGATAGATAACAAGCAGTGGTATGAATTAAATCTAATGCGCATGCAGAGCGATCCTATTTTTCTAAAGGCCTACGCAGACGAATAATCTGCGGCTTTGTTTTTTATTTTTTCGGAGTCGTTGGTATGAATATCGATAAATCATCTGATTTTCAACTCAATGGAGCAGGATCATTAGTGAAAGATAAGCAATCAGAATTAAAACTAAATCAACGCATAGTGTTATCTGCGCAAAGCCTATGCCAACAGTTTTCAGAATATCTACCAAGATGGTCACTGGCAAAAATAAAACGAGTACTGTTTTTTACATTAGCCATATTTTTTGTGTGGGATATTTTTATGTTGTGGGTCGATTCCAGATATACCCAAATGGCAGTCAATAGTACGCAAGTTGCTAGCGATCTTGTGATGCATTCTCAGCGACTGGGTAAAGCAGCGCCTAATGCAATTCAGGGTAATCAGGCGGCATTTCGTCAGTTAGAGCAAAGCCGCACGGCAATCAATCAGGAAATTACTGTTTTACTGCAGGGTGGAGAGTGGCACGACAGATATATACCTGCTGCTGATTCAGCCAGAGCTGAACAAATTCTAGTGATTCAGGGCTTGTGGGAAAAGTCAGATAAAACAGCCAGTCAAATTTTAGCAATGGAAAAAGAATTGACGGGCTTTCGTTCTACACTCAAAACACTCAATGAAATCACACCTGTTTTACTAGAGCTTTCAGAGCAGATAGCAAACCTGTTAACTCAGACTGGGGCATCGCCACGGGAGGTGGCTGCTGCCGGGCAGCTAGTGATGTTGACCCAGCGGCTTGGTAAAAGTCTGAATGAGTTCATGACGCCGGAGGGTATTAACCAAGAAACTGCGTTTATGCTGAGCAAAGATGCCAACACATTTCAAGACATCTTAATGGGATTTAATGATGGCAGTCCGGTTCTGAGACTCCCTGCGCTAACCCAAACTGAGGCGCGCGCTCGACTCTCTGAATTACAGGAGATATTCAAAAAGTACCATCATGAGTTAGCAGGTACTTTAAAAAATATTAGTAATTTTATTTCAGTAAAAAATGCAGAACGCAGTATTTTTCAAGAAAGTGAACCGCTAAGAGAAAAACTAATTGATTTGCAGTCAGATTATCGTGATCAAGAGCAAACGCGTCATTGGTCTAGCTGGATCTTACTGGGGAGTGAAATACTAACGGTGCTGCTGGCTGTAGGTGCTTCATGGGTACTCATACTAGAAAGTCGGCGTCAAACAGAGCAGGCAGAAAAAAATAGAACTGAGGCAGAAAACCGTCGGGCAGCGGCGGTACGCGAAGAGGCAGAAATCCGTCAGATTAATCAACAAAACCAGGCAGCCATTTTACGGCTGATGAATGAATTGCAAGAAATTTCAGAGGGAAACCTCACGCTGACTGCAACGGTGTCAGAAGATATTACAGGCGCCATAGCCGATTCAGTTAACGCTACTCTGGAAGAGTTGTGTCGTTTATTGGCTAAGGTGCGCCAAACAGCTCTTCAGGTGGGAACATCGTGCGACCAAACTCAGGATATGTCCACCGAGCTTCTTTCATTATCTACCCGTCAATCAAGTGAAATTCAGGAAACGGGTCAGATGGTTCTACAATTGATCGCTCAAATACATCAAGTATCGCGTGCAGCGAAAGAATCCTCTGATGTGGCGCATTCATCCTTGCAAGCAGCTCAACAAGGTGAGGTGGCTGTACAGGCAGCAATAAAAAGTATGCAGCAGCTCCGAGAGCAAATTCAGGAAACATCGAAACGTATTAAACGCTTAGGCGACTCATCACTGGAAATAAGCGACATTATTGAACTCATTTCTGACATTACAGAGCAAACGCATGTACTGGCACTCAATGCATCGATACAAGCAGCATCAGCAGGCGAAGCTGGTCGAGGGTTTGCCGTGGTCGCTGAAGAGGTGCAGCGCTTAGCGGAGCGCAGTAGTGGTGCCGCACGGCAGATTTCAGTATTGGTTAAAACTGTGCAAGAGGATGCGCATGAAGCCGTCGTGGCCATGGAGCGCTCTACTCAGGGCGTAGTAGAAGGCGCGCGATTATCTGACGCTGCTGGAAGCGTGCTAGCAGATATACGTCGCATTTCTAATCATTTGGCAGAGCTGATTACCGACATTTCGCGTTCAGCACAGCAACAGGCGTTGGTATCAGATTCTGTTAGCCGTAACATCGACAACATACTGACAGTGACTGAACATACACGTCACGGCACACAGCAAACAGCAGAATCAGTGCAAGAGCTAGCTCAGCTTGCACGATCGCTGGAACGTGCTATCGAGCGTTTCCGTATTTCTTAAGTTTTAGATCAGCTACTAAACGTAGCCATCCTGAACTATGGGCATTTCCCTTAGAGTCTATTTCAGAGGGTACCAGCTTGCCAGATAAAAATTCTCACATGGTGAATCTACGTATGCTTGGTGATGCATTATCACTAAGCTTACAAAACGTTCAAGGCTACCTCAGCCTGGATGGCGATAATTCGCTAGATCAGGTAAAGATTAAAAGGCATCTACAAGAAATTGAAGATGTGTTTCGGTTTATATGCCAGGATTCATTGGCTGGCATAGTACAAATGATGATAGAAATTTTAGTAAAAACAGAGGGTCAGAAAAACTATCCAGACCATGCTGCTCTGTGTGCCAGCATAGTCGGTAAATTAGATTATTTTCTTACTGATGTGCGGCTGGGGCAGCCAGTAATGGCATATCGCTTAATACCAATTTTGCAGCAGTTGAGTAATCGTGCATTGATAGACACGATAAATCCGGCTTCTCTTATATCGTTAGCTATGTTGAAAAAAAAAGAAATTTCAACTATTCCGGAATTTATTTTGCTAGAGGAGTTAGAAAATCGTGTAGAAAAAAAAGACATTGAATATGCCCTGCTTGAGCTTATTAGAGAAGACTCTGATACAGAAAAGTTTACTGATGCATCAAAAAAAATTGGTATTGCTATTTCAGAAATTTGTAATAATCATCCTGTTGTACGACAGCGCTATTTTTGGATAGCAGCAAGACTAGTAATACGTACTGTTCAAATGAATAGAGTAACTGATTTGGCCAAAGCTAAAAAAATAGTTTCATCAGTTGTACATACAATTCGTCAGCGATCATTCACTAGCTGGCCAAATTTATCAGATGTCTTAGTACGAGAAATTCTGTATTTTTTATTTGAAGCTAACATCACCGTGCCAGATGATGATTCAGGTATTCAAATGGTGTTTGCTTGGTTTCAGCTAGATTTACAGCTTCGTACAATTTCAACTGATTGGGAAACTCTGCCAGACGCAAGAGATATGCGTTTATTGGTTGAGAGTTTAGACAACTTACTTACAAAAATTTCAGACAAAGATTACCAACATAGGCGTAATGAGTTAGCCGTGTTGTCAAACAGGATGATGCATATTCCATGGCTAGTCGAATCAGGAAAATTGCTACTGGAAACCTTAGAACGAGACTTGGATAAAGATGAATTATTGTTAGCGATTTATGCGGTGAGTTTGAGGGAAAGTATTGCTAACTGCATACACCATCATAATTTACCGGCAGTCAGAGACCAGTTTTTTTCATTACTAAATGCGATAGTGCAGTGTTCTTCATCTGAAGAATTACATGCACTTATGGTTAGTCAATCTCATGTAGCTACTTATATATTGGTGCGTCCTGATGCAATTACTGCATTAAAATCGACACTAGTTACATTATTAACTGGAGTGGAGCCTCAATTAGAAATTCTGTTTGCATCGGGGGATAATTTAGCTGCAGCAAAGCTTATGAATCAAATTTTGCTAACTATGCGTACATCATTAATGTTTTTGGGTGACACGCAAGGTGTTGGCATAATTAATTCACTTATTCAGTCTCTAGACGGACAAATAATTCATACACCAGAAAAAAACGAATCAGATAGCTATTTTTTTGCTCAGTCGTGGGCGGGGCTGGGTTTTTATATTGATCACCTATTTTCGGATTTACAGGAGGAGCATAATCTTCCATCGTTCCTGAAAATTCTACCTGAAGAGATTCCATTAGAAACTAATGACGAATTTAGCGCAGATCGCACCCTACAAGATATATTTATCATAGAAGCGAGTGAGCGATTACGTATTTTAAGACAGCAAATAACGCTATTTTCCACAGGAGTGTCAAAAAGTCTGCCTACGCAAATTGCTATAGAAATACATGCTTTAGCAGGTAGCTCAGCCACAGTTGGCAATCAGGAAATGCACCGGCAAGCGATAGCACTTGAACAGATCATTAATCACGCTATTTCATTGGCGCCAAATGAGCAGCATAGTTTTCTACCTGAACTTGATAACGGTTTAATGGCACTGGAGCAGCAATTTAAAACTCAGTATGATGAATCACTGTCCAGTGAGCGATTCATAGCCGGCTTATCAATTCAAAGCTCTCAAGAGGATATTGCGGCAGCTGCGCTCGAATTGGCAGACATAACCCCAGATAGTCAATTAGCGATATCTTCTATAGATAATATTCCCGTATTTTGCGATGAGTTTTTTTTATCACTTGATACGGCACCAGAAATACCAGACCAGACAGATAACGATACTTCAGATCAGCCACATGATCTGGTAGATGATGAGTTACGATTAATTTTTGTTCAAGAGGCAAGCGAACTTCTGCCGCAACTACAGTCTCTGACTTTGCTATGGTCTGCTGTGCCGTCGGATCTATCATATTCAGCTAACCTTTTGCGCTTACTGCATACGTTAAAAGGCAGCGCTCGTATGGCAGGCGAATTTGATTTGGGGGCTTCTTTGCATGAGCTAGAGTCTAGAGTCAGTCAGCTTGTACAAAAAAATTCGATTGAATTAGTCGAAATAAGCTTGCTTCTAGACGACGTACATACGTTACTAGTTAATTTTGGTTTGGTTAGTGGTAATACACCAGACACACGTACCGGTTCTGAAGATTTGAAAGAGGTTAAGGCTCCATTAGTTACAGATCAGACGGTTAAAAAAACACTGGCTTTACCCATAAAAATAAGAGGCGATATACTTGATCGAGCAGCAGGATCGTCTGCAGAATTACTCGTTAATACAGTGCGCGCTAACGAGCAGCTTAACGAACAAAAACAATTAATTGCTGATTTTGGAGATAACCTTTCACGCTTGCGAACTCAATTACGTGAATTGGAGTTGCAATCTGAAGTAAGTATTTCAGCACATTCATCTAGCCAGGCGTCTGGGTTTGATCCCCTGGAATTTGATCGGTATACACGCCTGCAGGAGCTAACACGAATGACTGCTGAGAGCATGGCAGATTTAGCTGATATTCAACGTAGCTTATCCCATAATGTCGATGCCTCATTAACGCTGCTCTCGGCCCAAACGCGTCATGCTCGTGCAGTACAGTCAGATTTGCGTAGAGTTGGTATGCAAGCATTTTCCAGTATTGAAAATCGCTACAGGCAGTTAGTACGTCAGGTGGCAATGGAAATTGGTCGTGATGTCAGATTTGAGTTAGAGGGCGGCTCAGTTGAATTAGACAGAGCCGTGCTTGATAAATTACATGGGCCACTGTCCCATTTGGTACGTAATGCCATCGTACATGGCATAGAACCTGCCAATGATCGTGAAATTCTAGGTAAACCACGGCAAGGGCAGATTCATTTCAAATTGAGCGATCATGGAAATGAGTTGCACCTGCAAATTAGTGACGATGGTCGGGGCTTAGATTTTATGCGTATTCGTGAGCACGCAGTGGCTACTGGATTGCTTACAGCAGATGCAGAGCCAGATGCAGAAATACTTACACAACTAATTTTTGAGCCCGGATTTTCTACTGCTGATCATGTCACGGGTTTAGCTGGCCGAGGTATTGGTATGGATGCTGTTAAAGCCGATATTATTTACTTGGGTGGCGCGCTTAAGGTAACAACGCAGTCTGGCTTAGGCACGGTAGTTACCATGGCTTTTCCAAAATCTAGCTCCACGCTACAAGTAGTTCAGATTTCTGACGGTAACCAACACATTGCTTTGCCTTCTGCCATGGTTGAGCAGATCGTAACCCTTTCACCAGCAATCGCTAAACAAACCATGACAGAAAGTTATTTTGAATGGCAAGGTAGAAAAATTCCCCTTTGTAGTTTGAGCGATTTAATTCATGAACCCGTACTGTCACCTCCAGCTAGCAAGCGTATATCCATACTCATTTTGCATCAGCTTGATCTTTGCCTGGCTGTAAAGGTCAATGAAGTTCATGGCCATTACGAAGTGATAGTCAAACAGCCATCTACTCAGCTCTTGGGTATGCCCGGATTATTAGGCGCGGCGCTATTACCTGAGGGTGGTGTTTTGTTAGTTATGAATCTACTCCAGTTGCATACACATGCAGCTACGCGTCCATTACCCAAGCCTGCTGTTGCGCTTCCTGTTACACAAACTATGAATCCCTTAGTTATGGTCGTGGATGATTCTTTGACTGTTCGGCGGGTAAGTCAGCGTATGTTAGAAAAATATGGTTATAGCGTTGTGCTGGCAAAAAATGGTGCTCACGCTTTAGAAATATTACGTGAGATCACTCCAGCGGCAATTTTGCTCGATATAGAAATGCCAACCATGGATGGTTTTGAATTACTCAGCAGACTGCGTGCCGATGAACATTTGTACAGTTTGCCTGTGGCGATGATTACCTCTCGTATGGCTGAACGTCATCGTGAGCATGCTATGCACCTCGGGGCGAATGCGTACTTTGGGAAACCTTATCGAGAACAAGAAATTGTTGATTGGCTTTCGCAATCCCTGCCTGCTGGAAAATCGCCAAGCTTTCAGCAGCAGTTCGATCAAGATCAATCCTTGCACGCGGCGGCTTGAATATTCACCTCATCAAGTAATCAGTTCTTCAGACATACTTTGCAGTCATTTTTTTTACGGAAATGGTATGAAAGTAAACTGGACTTCCGAAAGAAGTGAGACGGGTGTGAATCGTCCTCATGATGGCATTGCGCTGGTATTACAAGGCGGCGGAGCCTTGGGTGCGTACCAGGCCGGTGCGTTTGAAGCATTATCTGAGACAGTCTTTCAGCCTGATTGGATAGTAGGTGTGTCTATCGGTGCAATTAATGCGGCACTGATTGCAGGAAATTTTCCGCAACACCGTGTCCAGCGATTGCGCGAATTCTGGCTTAAAGTCTCCTCAGGTATGCCTTTAGTAAGTGATGTGTTATCCATCACACCATGGCTTAAATCATTGACCGTAGCAAACGATACGCGCAGTGCTCTCAACCAGCTCAGTGCATGGCATGCAACTTGGCTGGGTATCCCTGGTTTTTATCAGCCACGATTACCACCGCCGCCTTTTCAGGTGTCTGGAACACCGGCGGCTCTTAGTCTTTATGATGCTGGGCCGTTGCGTAAAACCCTGGAAGAGCTAATCGACTTTGATCTCATCAATCGCGGATCGATTCGGCTGTCTTTAGGGGCAGTGAACGTCAAGACAGGAAATTCGCATTATTTTGATACGACTCAGTGTCAGATCACACCGGAACACATCATGGCCAGCGGTGCTTTGCCACCCTCATTTTCACCCGTAATTATCGATGGCCAAGCGTGGTGGGATGGCGGTATTGTTTCCAACGCACCACTACAGCACGTACTCGACACGCGGGATAAGAAAAAATCACTTTTAATATTTCAAGTCGATTTATTTAACGCACGCGGAGCATTACCTACTGATTTCGACGAGGTATTAAAGCGTTACAAAGATATTCAATATTCCAGTCGCACTCGTTACACCAGCAACATGGTGGCAGAGCAGATTAATCTACGGCGAGCTGTGGTTGACCTTTTGGCCAAACTTCCAACAGATTTATTAGATGATCCCGAAGTTCAGCATCTGGAAGAATTCGCTGAAGTGGCCCCCATCGATTTGGTACACCTGATTTACCGCCCCAGCCCCAGCGAGCGTGAATCGAAAGATTATGAGTTCTCGCGGTTATCCGTACTCGATCGTTGGGAGTCAGGCCGGCGTGACTTAATGGATACGATTATGCATCCGGATTGGTTAAAGCACGCTGGCCATGAACATGGAGCTATGCAGTATGACTTAACGCGGCATAGTCGTATGGTGAGTTCAGCCGCAGAGTAAGCACATAGTTCTGATATGCAAAGCTAACCTTATTTTTTTACGACGGCGTAGCGTGCCAGAGTTGCTTTTCTCGCTTCATCATGTGCCACGATGGGACGAGGATAGTTTTTACCCAGCGTGATGCCTGCCATTTGCAGTTGCATTTCTGGCGCCTGCCAAGGTGCATGTATGTATTTATTGTCGAGTTTGGCGAGCTGCGGCAAGTAACGACGAATAAATTTTCCTTCTGCGTCAAATCGCTCAGATTGCGTTATAGGATTAAAAATTCTGAAGTAGGGTTGTGCATCACATCCCGATGACGAGGCCCATTGCCAACCACCGTTGTTGGCAGATAAATCGAAGTCATTCAATTCACGAGCAAAATATGCTTCACCACGTCGCCAGTCTATGCCAAGGTCTTTAATCAAAAAGCAGGCGGTCACCATACGCAGACGGTTATGCATGTAGCCAGTTTCGTTGAGCTGCATCATGGCAGCATCTACCAGTGGATACCCGGTTTGAGCATTGCACCAATTGGCAAAAGCAGCCTCAGAAGATTGGCCACTCTCCCACTCAATGCGATCGTATTCGGGTTTGAAACTGCGGGTAGCTACATGCGGATGATGATGCAAGATCATGAAATAAAAATCGCGCCACACAAGCTCAGATAACCAAATTCGTGCCCCATCGCCGCCTTGGCCTGATTGCATAGCTTCGACTGCCAGTTGCGCTAGCGAACGTATGGATACAGTTCCAAAGCGTAAATGTATCGACAGATACGAAGGGCCTTTAACCGCTGGAAAATTACGTGTGGCTTCATATTCCGACATGCGCGGAATAAAATCGTTTAGCAGCGCTTTACCACCTTTCATTCCCGTCGGAATTTTGTGTGCCATCAAATCATAGTCATCAAAGCCCATGGCGGTTAAGGTAGGCATAGGCGGCAAAACAGCCGGTACTGTGAGCTGCCCTTTTTTTGCATCGCACGTCAAGGGTGCTAGCGGCTCAAGATTCAATTCAAACGAGGGTAAGCCTAATTTTTTCAGCCAGGCATTTTTGTATGGAGTAAAAACGGAGAAAGATTTACCTGCCAGCGACAGCACCTCGTCTTTGGCGAAAATCACTTGGTCTTTATAGGCGTGAAGATGGCGCCCAGTTTTTTTTAGGCTATTTTCTACGTGAAGGTCGCGTGCGGTTGCTTTGGGTTCGTAATCTTCATTGATAAAAACGGCCTCGACTCCTAATTCGTGAGCTAGATTCGGTATTTCGGTCGCTGCATCGGCATGACGAACAATCAGCCCACCGCCCTGGCTTCGCAACGCGGCGTCGAGCTCAATCAGGCTGGCGTGTATGAATGCCAAACGGCGGTCGCGCCTACCATTTGCTAGCAAATGGTCGAGAATGTCTTTATCAAAAATGAAAGTACAAAAAACCGTACGGCTAGTTTTTAGGGCATGGTGCAGCGCGGCATTGTCGAAATCGCGCAAATCCCGTCGAAACCACACCAGGGCTTTGTCATAGTTCATTGGTTGCACCTCGCAGCATAAATATGCCAGTGTAACTTTCTCTGGCAACTATGATCGACTAAGTCGAACGAAAGCTAGTGTAAAGCTGATAAAATTCGCCACATGGCAAAGCAAGGAAAGCAGCAATCCCCATCCGTTTCCGCGCCCTCCGCGGATGCCACTGATTTTTCCTCCACGAATACTCAACACGACTCCCAGAGTCACGTCGACACCCCGATTCTTCAGTTGGCAGACCATTTTTTGATCGCGATGCCCTCTATGCTGGATCCAATTTTTGGTGGTACGGTGGTTTATATCTGTGAGCACAACGCCAATGGAGCGTTGGGCATGATCATCAATCGTCCTACAGACATGACGCTCGATGTCCTATTTGAGCGTTTAGAGCTCACGCTGGAAATTACCCCTCATGATCACTTAATTCCTCATGCGCCTGTCTTGTTTGGTGGTCCAGTACAAGTTGAGCGCGGCTTTGTTTTGCACGCTCCTTCGGCAGATTACAACTCATCGCTGAATGTATCGAGTGACGTGTCACTAACTACCTCGCGTGACGTGTTGGAAGCTGCAGCTCAGGGTCGTGGTCCGCAGCGACTGGTCGTAACTCTGGGTTGCGCAGGCTGGAGCGCAGGTCAACTCGAGCAAGAAATTTTACGTAATGGCTGGTTAACAGTACGTGCTGATCCAGCCATATTATTTGATTTGCCTAGCGCAGATCGCTTCGTAGCTGCCATGAACCTTTTGGGTATAGATCCCACCATGCTCACCGGAGAAGCCGGGCATGCCTGATGCGCCAAGTGAGCGCCTATGAGTACAGTGCTAGCGTTCGATTTTGGTCTTAAGCGTGTTGGTGTAGCGGTAGGTAATATGCTCATCAGGCAAGCGCAACCACTAACGATAATTCATGCGGTAACCAACGCGGAAAAATTCTTGGCGATAGCTCGTTTAATAGATGAATGGCAGCCACAGACCATCGTTGTTGGTCTTCCTTTGCATCCGGATGGAACAGAACATGAAATGACTACACGCTGCCGACGTTTTGCCAACCAGATTACGGGTCGCTTTGAAGTGAAAACCGTACTCGTCGATGAGCGATATACCTCAGCAGTATTTTCCGCCTCACATGGAGAGCACGTAGATAGTCAAGCAGCAGCACTGATACTTCAACAATTTTTCGATACTCATGAACTCCACTGAACTTCAAGCGGAAGCACTCTACAGCCAACTCGAAAATGAGTTGAAATCCGCATTAGCCAATATGCCCAAGCTGGCCGTTGTGGGAATTTATTCTGGTGGAGCCTGGCTGGCTGAGCGACTTGCCAAGGCACTGGATGTGCCAGCGCCTGGCTATATGGATGTGTCGTTTTATCGTGATGACTATGCCAAGCGTGGTTTGAAAGAAGAAGTCAGGCCTAGTCAAATACCCTTTGAAGTGGAAGGTGCCAATATTTTATTAGTGGATGACGTGTTGTATACCGGTCGTACTACGCGTGCTGCAATCAATACACTGTTTGACTACGGGCGTCCCAGCAGAATTATGTTGGCCGCTTTAGTAGATCGTGGTGGTCGTGAATTACCTATCTCGGCTGACTTTGTCGCAAAAACAATAGTGCTGCCTGCTGAACAAATGCTCGTACTGCAAAAGGCCGATGATGGCCGCTTATCTCTCACCATAGACCATGCATAATCCTCAACTGAACAAGGACGGCGAACTCCAGCATTTAATCACTCTCGAAGGTTTGCCCAAGGCTGTCATTACGCGAATTTTAGATACGGCAGCCTCATTCGTTAGTGTCAGTGATCGCGAAGTAAAAAAGGTACCGCTCATGCGTGGCAAGAGCGTGTTCAACCTGTTTTTTGAAAATTCCACCCGTACCCGGACGACGTTTGAAATTGCCTCTAAGCGGTTATCCGCTGATGTAATCAATTTGAATATTTCGGCGTCCTCGGCTAGCAAAGGCGAATCTCTGCTGGACACCATAGACAATCTGGCTGCCATGCATGCCGATATGTTTGTCGTACGCCATGCGCAATCCGGTGCTCCCTATTTGATTGCGAAACATTTAATTGAAACTAATCAGCAGCATGTGCATGTGATAAATGCCGGTGATGGTCGTCATGCACACCCTACGCAGGGTTTGCTGGATATGTACACCATACGGCATTACAAGAAAAATTTTTCCAATCTCATCGTAGCCGTTGTCGGCGATATTTTGCACAGCCGGGTTGCGCGTTCGGATATTCATGGACTCACCACATTGGGCGTACCAGAAGTTCGTGCTATTGGTCCCAGAACCTTACTGCCTGGTGGTTTAGAACAAATGGGCGTAAGAGTTTTTACCGATATGAATGAAGGCTTAAAAGACGTCGATGTCATCATCATGCTGCGTTTACAAAATGAACGCATGACCGGTGCTTTACTGCCCTCGGCACAAGAATATTTCAAAAGCTACGGATTAACACCTGAGCGACTTGCCTTAGCTAAACCAGATGCCATTGTTATGCATCCTGGCCCTATGAATCGCGGAGTGGAAATTGATTCCGCTGTTGCTGATGGTGCACAGGCGGTCATATTGCCTCAGGTGACATTTGGCATAGCCGTACGTATGGCGGTGATGAGCATGTTGGCAGGTAGCTGATAGTGAATAGTTTGTGGGTGAAATGAAAAAAAATAGTATGAGACTACATATAAAAAACGGACGTTTGATTGATCCGGCCAATCAGATCGATGCGCAGCATGATGTGTTTATCACTGATGGGCACATTACATCAACAGGTCAGGCACCTTCAGGTTTTGTGGCTGACCAGACGATAGATGCAACGGGTCTGATAGTTTGTCCTGGTCTGGTGGATTTGTCTGCGCGATTGCGTGAGCCAGGTTACGAATACAAAGCGACATTAGAGTCTGAATTAAAATCAGCGCTAGCTGGTGGTGTTACGAGTTTGCTTTGTCCTCCGGATACCGATCCTGTTCTTGATGAGCCTGGTTTGGTTGAAATGCTTGTGCATCGCGCACGCATACTGAATCAATCACATGTGTATCCGCTCGGTGCGTTGACAGTGGGCCTCAAGGGTCGTGAACTCACTGAAATGGCTGAATTAACCGATGCCGGTTGCATAGGATTTTCGCAAGCCGAGCACACCATAGAAGATACCAATGTGCTCATGCGTGCAATGCAGTACGCGCACACCTTTGGTTACACCGTGTGGTTGCGTCCGCAGGATCCGTATCTGGGCAAGGGTGGTACTGCGCACAGTGGTCCACTAGCATCGCGATTAGGTTTGTCAGGCGTACCTGTTATTAGTGAGACGATTGCGCTTCACACTATCTTTGAACTGATGCGTACCACGGAAGCACGCGTGCATTTATGCCGACTGTCGTCCGCTGCAGGAATTGCCTTGGTGCGTGCAGCCAAGGCAGAAGGCTTACCGGTTACGTGCGATGTCGGTGCGCATCATGTGCATCTTACTGACAATGATATTGGTTTTTTTGATTCGAACGCGCGTCTTTCACCTCCGCTGCGCAGTCAGCGTGATCGTGATGCAATAAGTGAGGCACTCGCAGATGAAACCATAGATGCCATTTGCTCCGATCACACACCTGTCGACGACGACGAAAAACTATTACCTTTTGGTGAAGCATCTCCGGGTGCTACCGGTCTGGAGCTTTTGCTCTCGCTGTCATTAAAGTGGGCTGACGAACATTTAACAGGAAAAGATAATGTATCCATTGCACTGTCTAGAATTACGAGCAATGCAGCGCGTGTAGCAGGTTTATCGTCCGGCACGCTAGCGCCAGGTAGTGTGGCTGATGTGTGTGTCTTTGATCCGGACGTGCGATGGCAGGTCAACGCAGCTGCTATTGTTAGTCAGG